>CAZZYR010000197.1:0-5304 GCA_964658235.1 uncultured Acetobacteraceae bacterium
GCTTCGGTTTTGCGACCGCGCTGCAGGCGTTCGGCATTCCCAGGAACGCCCTAGTGCCGGCACTGGCTTCGTTCAACATCGGCGTGGAGATTGGCCAGATCGCGATCGTGTCGGCCGTGGTGCCCTTGCTGATGGTAGGCGACAGCCTGGCCTGGGACGGCCGGTCTCGCCCGGGCGATGTCCCGGCCCGGTCACCGGCCGCCGCGCGGCGGCCGAATTCACCGTGCATGGCACGTACAAAGCCACCGCGGACGGTTTGCCGCCAGCCACTGGCCAGCACTATATCTTGCCGGCAGGCGCATTCTTTGAAATTCAGGAAGCCCGGATTGCCCGCGTCACAAACTACTACAGTCTTGCTGACTGGCTAAGCCAAGTTTCCTGACGGCCGGTCAGGCTCATAGGAGTGGCGATATCACCGCCGCCCACCAACCTGCACAAAACGTGGTCCGCTCAGCCGGCGCCGAGATTGACCACGTGCACCCGCCGGTTCCGCAGCTCCGCTGTCTGATCGGGCGTCGCTACCACCAGGTCCTTCTCCCCCAGCCCGACCGGCTCCAGGCGCGTCTCGGGGATCGCGAAATTGGTCTCAAGATAATTTGCCACGCTCGCCGCCCGCTTTTCGGACAGCGTCTGGTTCTGCGCGGCATCTCCCACGGTGTCCGTGTGGCCTTCGATGCGGAAGCGGTTGCTCGCCAGCCGCGCATCGGACAGGGCCTGGCCCAGCTTGCCGAGCACCTTCGCCGCGGCCGGCGTGATCGCCGCCGACCCCGTCGGGAACTCGATGTTCAGGTCCAACGCCCCTGCTTGCGTCGCCACCACCCGCTGAACGCGCACCGCATGATGCCCGGGCCGCGCCTGCGCCGGCGCATCGGCCGCCGCGTCACCGGCGGTGGGCGCCGCGGCGCGAATGCCGCGGCATTCGGCCACGCCGGGTGGGCATTTGCCAGCGACATCTTTGGCCGAAAGTGCATCGATCATCTGATCGGCCGACATCTGCTGGGCGTGTGCAACGCCCACGGACAAGGCAGGAAGAAGCAACGCAGTTGCCAAAAAGCGACGCATACTCAGTCTCCTGTCGGGATGGAGCACTATAGCAGGTTCAGAACTTGAAGGTAACAGATTTTGGCAGGGTCGAAAAGGTGACGTCTCGGATGTCGGAGGCCCCTCAAGCCCGAAAGCGAAGCGCCTACAAGTGACAGTGCCGCAAAAGCTCCGTCATCAGGATGCCGTCGATCGTCATGCCCGTCATGGCCGCCTGACTGACGGGGACGCACATCCTCAAAACGACATGCTTGAATTCCTAAACTTCATGAAAAGAGCGCCATGCCTCACATCGGAAAATGACATGCCACCTCCCGCCCGGCTTCCACCATGGTCAGCACCGGCCGCTCCACCTTGCACAGTGCTGCCGTCCGGGGGCACCGCGGATGAAACCTGCACCCCGAAGGTGGATCGACCGGGCTTGGAACCTCGCCACGGAGCGGCGGCACAGTCCCCTTGCGCGACAGACGCGGCACCGACGCCAGCAAAGCTGCGGTATAGGGATGCGCCGGCTGCGCGAACACCGCTTCCACCGGCCCGGTCTCCACCACGGAGCCCAGATACATCACGGCCACCCGCGTGCTCACCTGCCGCACCACAGCCAGGTCATGTGCCACAAACACCATCGTCAGGCCCAGCCGCGCCTGCAGGTCCATCAGCAAATTCACCACCTGCGCCTGCACGCTCACGTCCAGCGCGGACACCGGCTCATCGGCCACCAGGAGGTCCGGCCCCAGCGCCAGCGCCCGCGCAATCCCTATCCGCTGCCGCTGCCCGCCGGAAAACTCGTGGCTATAGCGGGACAAATGATCCGCGCGCAGCCCCACCAGCGCCATCAGCTCCTCCACCCGCGCCGCCACCGCGGCCGCGCTGCGCCATGTGCCCTCTGGCGTGCGATGCACGCGCAACGGCTCCGCGATCAAATCTCCCACGCGCCTGCGCGGGTTCAGGGACGCCATCGGGTCCTGGAACACCATCTGCATCCGCGTCCGCAGCGTCCGCAGCTTGCGTGACGAGGTATGCGTGATGTCCTTGCCATCGAACCGGATTGCTCCGGAGCTGACCGCCTGAAGCCGCACCAGGCAACGCGCCAGCGTGGACTTGCCGCATCCGGATTCACCCACCAGTCCCAGCGTTTCCCCACGCAGCACGCGTAAGGATACGTTGTCCACCGCCCGCAGCTCCCGCCGCCCCACCGGATAGGTCTTGGAAACCCCAACTGCCTCAAGCAGGATCACGCGGCGTCCTCGTCCACCAGGAAACAGGCCGCGTCCTGCATGCGGACTGCCGCCAATTCCGGCTGCGCCACGCAGGCCTCGAACCGCCGGGCGCAGCGCGGCCGGAACGCGCATCCGCTCGGGCGCTCCGCTGGCGAAGGCGGCGCGCCCGGGATCGCCGTCAGCCGGTGCGGCCGCTCACCCTCCATCGGCGGAATGCTCGCCAGCAAGCCGTATGTATAAGGATGGGCGGGCGCCCCCAGAACCGCATCCACCGGACCGCGCTCCACCAGACGGCCCGCGTACATCACCATCACCCGGTCCGCCAATGCCGCCACCACGCCCATGTCATGCGTGATCAGCACGATGGAGGAGCCGAATTCCTGGCGAAGCTGGTCCAGCAGCGCAAGGATTTGCGCCTGCACCGTCACATCCAGCGCCGTGGTCGGCTCATCGGCAATCAGCAGCGCCGGGTCGCAACTCAGCGCCATCGCAATCATCGCTCGCTGCCGCATCCCGCCGGAAAGCTGATGGGGATACCGGCCGAATGCCGCCTCCGGCGCCGGTATCCCCATCCGCCCCAGCAGCTCTATCGCCCGCGAGCGCGCCGCGCCCCGGGACACCGCCCGGTGCGCGCGGATCTGCTCCACGATCTGCCACCCGACCGTGTGCACGGGGTTCAGGGCACTCATCGGATCCTGGAACACCATTGCGATCTTATCCCCGCGAACCCGCCGCAGCGCCCGCTGGCTCAGCCCGATCAACTCCTGCCCCCCGAATACCACCGAGCCTGACACCACCGCATTCGGATCGGACACCAGCCCAAGCGCCGCCAGCATGGAAATCGTCTTGCCGGAGCCGGATTCGCCCACCAGCCCCACCACCTCCCGCTGGCCCACAGTAAAGGACACGCGATCCACCGCGCGGATCAGCCCGCCGCGCGTGTGGAAGTCGATGCACAGATCGCGCACCTCCAGCACCGTCTCAGCCACGCGGCAGCCTCACCCGCGGATCAAGCAGCGCATACGCCACATCCACCGCGGCATTCGCCACCACCACAAAAAACGACGCGTACATCACGCACGCCATGATCACCGGCAGGTCCAGATTCTGCAGCGCATCGAACGTGAGCTTGCCCACGCCCTGCAGCCCGAATACCACCTCCGTCAGCAACGCCCCGCCACCCACCAGCGCGCCGAAATCCAGCCCGAACAACGAAACAAACGTGACCAGTGATGTCCTCAACGCATGGTGGACCAAAATGCGTGTCTCGCTCAGCCCCTTTGCCCGCGCGGTGCGCACAAAGTCCTCCTGGTAAGCCTCGATCAGGCTGGCGCGCAGCACCCGCCCGTAAAGCCCCATGTAAAGCAAAGCCAACGTTGTCCATGGAATCAGCATTGTCTTGAACCAGAGCCAGGGATCCTCGGACAAAGGCGTGTATCCAAGCGGCGGCACCCAGGAAAACAGCCAGCTTTCATGCATCCGGCTCTGCGTCACCAGATTTGCCATCTCGCCCACCCAGAACACCGGCATGGACACCCCCACCAGCCCCGCCACCATCAGCACCCGGTCCGTCATCCCTCCCTGCGTCAACGCCGCTGCCACCCCGATCGCCAGCCCGCCAAACACCCACAGCACCGCTGCCCCCGCCACAAGGGACAGCGTCACCGGCGCCCCGGACACGATCTCCGGAATCACCATCTGCCCGCGATTGACGAAACTCGTCAGGTCGCGGCTGACGAACAACCGTTTCATCATCAGCGCGTACTGCACCGGCACCGGCCGATCGAGCCCGAAATCATGCCGCACCGCCGCCAGAACCTCCGGCGTCGCATTCCGCCCGGCGATGCGGGCTGCGGGATCGGCGCCTGGGGTGGCGAAGAAGATCAGGAAGACGAGCACGCTGATGCCGAACAGGACGAACAGCATCTGTGCAAGGCGCTGGAAGACAAGCATCAAGAAAGGCCTTCCTGCCTCACCGCACCCTCAACTTCGCCCGAGGATCCAATGCATCCCGCACCCCATCCCCCAGCACATTGAGCGCCAGCACCGTCACCACAATCGCCACACCAGGTGCCACCGCCACCAAAGGCCGCACGTAAATCAGCGTCTGCCCATCCGCGATGATCGTCCCCCAGCTCGCCCCAGGCGGCTGCACCCCAATCTGCAAGAACGAAAGCGCGCTCTCCGTCAGCAGATTCAGCGCCATGATCAGCGGCGCGAACACCAGCAACGTGCTCGCCACGTTCGGCAAGATATCCCGTATCAAGATCCGCCGATGCCGCACCCCCAGTCCCACCGCCGCCAGCACGAACTCGCTTTGCGCCAGCGCCAGCACCTGCCCGCGCACCGGCCGCGCCGCATACGGCACATACACAATCCCGATGATGGCAATCGGCAGCAGCAAACTATCCGCCTCGATCACCCAGGGCCCGATCCGCAACCCCTGTGAAATCAGCACCACGCTCAACGAGATTGCCAGCAGGTAAACCGGAAAAGCCCAAAGAATATCAAGCAAACGGGAAAGCACCTGATCCACCCAGCCGCCCGCATATCCCGCCACCACCCCCACGCATCCCGCCAGCACCAGGCACAGAACCGTCGCCGCCCCCGCAATCAGCAGCGAACTCCGCCCGCCATACAGCAGCCGCGCCGCCACATCGCGCCCCTGTCCATCCGCCCCCAGGAAATACGCACCATGCCACGTCGCCCCGATCGGCGCCGACCCCAGATGCAGCGGATTGTCCGCCGGCTGCAAAATATCCTGCGTCCGCCCGCCAATCACCACGGACCCGTCCAGATTCGGCCGGAACGGATCGCTCCCCGCCACCACGCGCGCATAGACGGGTGCCAGCAGACAACCCACCAGCACTACCAGAAGCACGCATGCTGCCACCATCGCTGCGCGATCCGAGCGCAGCCTGCGCCAGGCGACCGCCCATGGTCCGTTCAAGGCAAGCAGTCCTTTTTTGAAAAAAAGGACCAAAAAACTTCCTGATTACGCATGAACCTCAGCCAATTTCAACAGCCGGTAGGGCATTGGCGG
>CAZZYR010000198.1:0-3334 GCA_964658235.1 uncultured Acetobacteraceae bacterium
CAAGCGGTAGTTTCATGGTGGTCTCCGAGATAGGAGAAAGGAAGCAGTTCTTTTTTGAAAAAAAGAACCAAAAAACTTTTTCCCGTTTGGTCCGCGACAGCATTGATAAAAGTTTTTTGCTTCTTCGTTTCAAAAACGAAGGCCTTCCTTACCCCCGTGCCCGTTCGCTGATGCGCACCATGAACTGCTTGCCGACAACGGACGCCGCCGGTGTGTCGCCCGTGGAGGTCGAGCGGATGACGCGTTCCACTTCCGCGCGCGCGTCATCGTCGCCGGAGAAGCTGGCGATCTGGGCGCCGTTGAAGGCGCCGGATGGCTGCAGGAAGAAGCTGATGGTGGCACGGTATTTGGCGAAACGCAGTTTTTCGTCCTGGCGCAGCGCTTCCTCGATCCTGGTTTTGACCAGGTTGGAGTAGTAGCCGTCATTGTCGCCGCCGGAGCCGTCGCCGCCTTCGCCGGTGCCGGTGCCGAGGCCGATGCCGCCGCCATCGTTGCCCAGCGCGAGGCCGGAATTGCCGGGGCCGGCGATGGAGGTGGTGACGCTGGCCTTGGGCGTGGGGGCGTGCGGCGCGGGTTTTGCCAGGGCTTTTTGCGGCGAGGGTTGTTCGCGCTGCTTGACCACTTGCTGCTTGGGCGGCGGGGGTGGTGTTTTCGGCGGGGGTGGCGGCGGCGGCGGCGGGGGCAACTGCACCTGGGTGATATGCGGCTCGTTATGCGGCCTGGCGGCGGGGCCGGAGCCGCCTTTCAGCAGGATGACGGCGGAGGCGCCGCTGATGGCGACAACGAGCAGGGCGGCCACGGGCAAGCCGTAGCGCTGCAGGGGAGTTTTCTCGTCGAACTCCGCGTTGAAGTCATCGTCATCGTCCAGCATGGGATCAGCTGCCGGCGCTGCGCTGGGCCGCGAGGCCGAGGGAGGTGATGCCGACGCGGCCGCAGACGTCCAGCACGTTCATGATCTTCTCATACTGGGACTGGCGGTCACCTTTCAGCACGATGGGGAGGTCCGGCGTGATGGCCTTCGCGTCCCGCAACTTGGCTTCGAGCTCGGCGAGGCTGACGGGGATGGCATCGATGAAGACCTGGCCGGTGTTGTTGACGGAGATGACCTTTGTTTTCGGCACGGCGAGGGAGACGGTGGAGCTGCCGGCGGGGAGATCCACCTTGACGCCCTGGACGGAGGCGGTGGTCATGATGATGAAGATGACGACGAGGACGTAAGCGAGATCGAGCATCGGGGTGATGTTGATGTCGTCGTAGGGTTTGTCTTCCTGGATTTGCATCGTGTGCTGCCTAAGAAAGGACTTCTTTTTTGAAAAAAAGAAGCAAAAAACTTTTGTCAGTGCTTCGCGGACTCAACGGATAAAAGTTTTTTGGTTCTTTTTTTCAAAAAAGAACGCTTACTTTCTTACCCAACTATCCCCATCGAGCCACGCCCTCTCCTCCCCCGCCAACTTCAGCAAATGCGCCAGCACGCTCCGCCTGGCCGCACCAGCCAGCCGGGCATCCAGCCCGCCATACATCTCCGCCACCAGCCCCGCCGGCGTCGCCGGCCCGCGCGCCAGCGCGGCCAGGATTGCCGCCTCGCGGCTCGCCCTGTGCATCAGCAGCGCGCGCACGAAGGAGTCCGGGTTCGCCACCGGTGGTCCGTGCCCGCAAAGATACAGCGTATCCCCGCGGCCTTGCAGGCGGCGCAGGCTGGCCATGTAGTCCGCCATGTCGCCATCCGGCGGACTGATCACGCTGGTGGACCAGGCCATCACGTGATCGCCGCTGAACACCACGCCCGTGTTGTCCTGCGCGAAGCACAGATGATCGGAGGCGTGTCCGGGCGTGTGTAACGCCGTCAGGCCGGCCACGCGCGCGCCGTCCTCCAGCGCCACGTCCGGCGTGAAATCACGCGCCCAGGGTCGGCCCCAGCCATATATCGGCGCGCCGGTGGCGGCCTGCAGCGCCGCGGCGCCGCCCAGATGGTCCGGATGGGTGTGGGTCAGCAGGATGCGCGCCACGGGGCCCAGCGACGCCACGGCGGCCACATGCGCGGCATCGTCCGGCCCGGGATCGATCACGGTCAGCCCGTCCCCCCCGTCCACCAGCCAGGTGTTGGTGCCGTGCTGCGTCATCGGCCCAGGATTGGGCGCCACCATCCGGCGCACGCCGGGCGCCGCATCCAGCGGAACGAAGTATTGTGGGGGATCTTCTGCGAACTCCATCCCATTCCGCTCCCACGCCTCAGCCGGCACGTCTAGCCTAGCCACCAGCCGCCGGCTGACGCATGGTGCTGCCGCAAACGTCAACCGCCCGGGAATACGGGCCGCCAACCAGGGAGGCTGCGTGAAGGCCATCATCTGTCATGAGTTCGGGCCCATTGAGACCTTGACCCTCGACGAGCGCCCGGACCCGGTGCCCGGCCCTGGCGAGATCCTGATCGAGATCCATGCCGCCGGCGTGAACTTCCCGGACGGGCTGATGGTCCGCGGCGAATACCAGATGAAGCCCCCGCGCCCCTTCACCCCGGGCAGCGAGGTGGCCGGCGTGGTCCGCGCGCTGGGCACCGGCGTCACCAGCTTTGCGGTGGGCGACCGGGTGGTGGCGCTGTGCGGCATCGGCGGCTTCGCCGAGCAGGTCTGCGCGCCTGCGGACCGGGCGCTGAAGCTGCCGGACGGGATGGATTTCGCCACCGCCTCCGGCTTCATGCTTGTCTACGGCACGTCCCTGCACGGCCTGGCCGATTGCGGCCGCCTGAAAGCCGGCGAGACGCTGCTGGTGCTGGGCGCCGCTGGCGGCGTAGGCCTGGCCGCGGTGGAAATCGGCCACGCCATGGGCGCGCGGGTGATCGCGGCGGCCTCCACGGACGAAAAACTGGCGCTGGCCAAGGCGCATGGCGCTGATCTGGGCATCAACTACGTCACCGCGGATTTGAAGACGGAGCTGAAGCGCCTGGTGCCAGGTGGCGTCGACGTCGTTTATGACCCAGTCGGCGGCACACTGACGGAAGCGGCGGTGCGCGGCCTTGCCTGGGGCGGCCGCCTTCTGGTGATCGGGTTTGCCGCTGGCGAAATCCCCAAGCTGCCGCTGAATCTTCTATTGCTGCGCGAAGGCGAGGCGAAAGGCGTGTTCTGGGGCACCTGGACCCAGCGCGAACCGGCGGCGCACGCCGCCGCGGTGGCGCGGTTGTTCGATTGGTTCGGCGCCGGCGCACTGAAGCCGCACATCTCTTCCAGGTTCCCGCTCGAAGAAACGAGCGCGGCCTTGGCCGAAGTCATGGGCCGCCGCGCCCAAGGAAAAGTCGTTCTAGTTCCAGTCCGTTCATAAGGCGAAGCCGGGGTCTGGGGCC
>CAZZYR010000198.1:3344-5273 GCA_964658235.1 uncultured Acetobacteraceae bacterium
CCTTTCTTATTGTAGGAGACGTTATGGATTTCTCATTCAACGACAAAACCCGTGAATACCAGGAGCGCGTCTCCGCGTTTATGGACGAGCACATTTACCCCAACGAACACACATTCCACGAACAGGTGTCCACGGGCGACCGCTGGCAGCCGGTGCAGCTCATCGAGGAGCTGAAACCCAAAGCGCGCGCCGCCGGCTTGTGGAACCTGTTCCTGCCGGACTCGCATCGCGGCGCCGGCCTGAAGAACATCGAATACGCGCCGCTCGCCGAAATCATGGGCCGCGTGGAGTTCGCCAGCGAAGTCTTCAATTGTTCCGCGCCTGATACCGGCAACATGGAAACCATCGAGCGTTATGGCACGGACGCACAGAAGCAGGAATGGCTGGAGCCGCTGCTGGAGGGCAAGATCCGCTCCGCCTTCGCCATGACGGAGCCGGCTGTCGCCTCCTCGGACGCCACCAACATCGAAAGCACGATCGAGCGCCAGGGCGACGAATATGTGATCAACGGCCGCAAGTGGTGGACCAGCGGCGGCGGTGATCCGCGCTGCAAGCTGCTCATCTTCATGGGCAAGACAAACCCGAACGCGCACCGGCACAGCCAGCAATCGATGATCCTGATCCCGCGTGACACGCCTGGCGTGGACATCATGCGGCCGCTGACGGTGTTCGGATATGATGACGCGCCGCACGGCCACATGGAGGTTGATTTCCGCAACGTGCGTGTGCCTGTCACGAACATCCTGCTGGGCGAAGGCCGCGGCTTCGAAATCGCGCAGGGGCGCCTTGGCCCGGGCCGCATCCATCACTGCATGCGCCTGATCGGCAAGGCGGAGCGCGCGCTGGAAGCCATGTGCAAGCGCGCCAAGGCCCGCGTGGCCTTCGGCAAACCGGTATCCGAACAGACCGTGACCTTGGAACGCATTGCCGAAGCACGCTGCATGATCGAGCAGGCGCGCCTGCTGACCCTGAAAGCCGCGCACATGATGGACACGGTCGGCAACAAGGCCGCGCGCGCGGAGATCGCCATGATCAAGGTGGTGGCGCCCTCCATGGCGTGCCAGGTGATCGACTGGGCAATGCAGGTGCATGGCGGCGGGGGCGTCAGCCAGGATTTCCATCTGGCCTATCATTACGCCAGCAGCCGCACCTTGCGCTTTGCGGACGGGCCGGACGAGGTGCACCGCAACCAGATCGGGCGGCTGGAACTGGCAAAATATAACTAGGTTATGAACCGGGCGGATAACGATTCAGGTGTGGACAGGCCGGAAACCGGTATGACAGGATCACGTCCGCAATGATGTGATCACGAATTGCCGGGAGATGGCGGCATCCGTGCCGCCGCCTCTGGTCCTCCCAAGCCGACATCAAGGGAAACGCTCCGCAATGACCGTCCGCTCCGCCGCCATTCAGGCTGCCACCATGATTGCCGTCGCCTGTGCGGCCGCTGCCCCCGCAGCCGCGGCCGATGTGCAGTCCCGCCTGCACGAGAACTGGCAGGCAGAGATCGCCAAGGTGCCGCAGCCAGCAGACGGCTGCTTCACGGCGACCTATCCCAGCAAGGTCTGGTCTAAAGTGGCCTGCAAAAAGGCGCCTGCGCGGCCTTACGTGCCCCGCGGCCTGATCCGTGCCGCCGGCGGCTTCACCGTTGGCAACGGCAACGACTACGCGGCCGTGGCGCATGGCAGGATCACCACCGCCAACGGTATTTTCCCGACTGTCACCGGGCTTAAAAGCGAGTCCGACGGCGGCGCCAACATCTATTCGCTGCAGCTGAATTCAAACTTCTTCAGCACGGCGGTGTGCAACGGATCGTCAGACCCCAGCAACTGCCTCGACTGGGAGCAGTTCGTCTATTCCAGCAGCAGCAATGCCTCGTTCATCCAATACTGGCTGGTCAACTACAGCACCACCTGCCCGGCCGGCTGG
>CAZZYR010000199.1:0-5260 GCA_964658235.1 uncultured Acetobacteraceae bacterium
GCCGGCGGGATGGGCCTGGGGCGCCTGCGGATGATCTGCTGGCGCTGCACCGGGCGTTCGATGCCACGGCGGGGCAGCGCGTGTTCGCCGAGGATCTGGCCGCGTTCTTCGCACGTCATCCGCACTTCGCGGCGTTGCGCGCCGAGGTGGAGGCCTTCTTCGCGGCATCCCGCGCCACGTTTTTCGGCGGCGCCGGCCAGGCTGGCGAGACGCCTCCGCTCGCCGGGCTGAGCCGCGCGCTGGCCCGCGCGGAGCGGCGCGGATGATGCCAGGTTTGGCGTTCGACCGGCCGCTGGTGCTGCTGCTGCTGGCGGCGTGCGTGCCGGCGCTGATGGGGGCGGGGTGGCGCTGGCGGACCGCGCCGTCGTTGATTGGCGTGCCCGCGGACAGGACATCATGGCTGACCGATATCGCGCTGCGCGTGCTGGCGGCCGCACCGGTGGCGGCCATCGTCCTTGGCCTGGCGGGGCTGCACGCGCCGGGCAGGACGGTCAGCCGCAGCGGCCAGGGTGCGCACGTGGCCGTGGTTCTGGACCGCAGCCTCAGCATGGATGAGGGCTTCGCCATCCAGGGTGAAAAATCGCACGAGACAAAGACCCAGGCGGCGGTGCGGTTGATCGGCGCTTTCTTTGCTGGCCGGCCGCATGACAGTTTCGCCGTGGTGGCGTTCTCCACCGCGCCCATCCTGGCCATGCCGCTGACCGCGCACCGGGACGCGGTGGCCGCCAGCATCGCCGCCATGAACAGGCCGGGCCTGGCCAACACCGATATCGGCGCCGGGCTGGCAATGGGGCTGGCGCAGTTCGACCGCGATTCGCCGGACGCCGCCCACGCTGTGCTGCTGGTGACCGACGGCGCCGGCGCCATCCCCGAATGGACGCGGGACACGTTGCGCGCGCAGGCCGCGCGCCACCACGCGCATCTCTACTATCTGTATCTGCGCGCCGGCGACGATCCACCGCTGGCCGAGGCGGCGGGCGGGGAGACCGATCTGGACAAGCCCGCCGGCCTGGACGCGTTCTTCCGCGGCCTCGGCACCCCCTATCGCGGCTTCGAGGCGCGCGACCCGGATGCGGTGCAAGCCGCGTTGCGCCAGATCGGCGGCCTTGAGACGCGCCCGCTGACCTACACGGAGACACTCAAGCGGCAGGACCTGGCGCCGGCCTGCTATGCGGCGGCGGCGTTGTGCCTGCTGCTGAGCCTGCTGGCGCAGGCGGCCGAGCGGGATTTCGCTGCCGTTCCTCCAGCCGTCCGGGTGCGCGCGTGAGGCGCGTGGTCCGCTGGGGCGCGGTGGCCGTGCTGGTGGCAGCCGTTTTTGTTTCCGCCGCCAGCGCCATCAGGTTGTGGCAGGGTGAACGCGCCATCGCGCGCATTGCGGCACTGGGCGCTGGGCAAGATGTGACGGGAGATCACGGATCAGACCCGGCGGTGCTGGCGGCACAAGGCCTGGCGCTGGTGGCGCGCGGCAAATCCGAAGCTGCGCAGGCGGTGGCGGACCGGCTGGACGGCGCGCCGGCGGAGCACGCGGCCGTGCTGTATGCCATCGCCAATGCCCGCATGCGCGCGGCACTCGGCATCTTCACGCAAGTGCCGTTCCGCGTGATCAAGGGCAGCATCGCGCAGGCAAAGGCGGAATACCGCCAGGCCATCCAGCTCGATCCGGACAACTGGGACGCGCGCTACAACTACGCCATTGCGGCCGCGCTGGTGCGCGATACGGAAAGCTCCACCCCCAGCGCCGGCGACGAGATGGCGCATGAGCGCGCCGCCTGGCCGGACATTCCCGGCGCACCGAACGGCATGCCGTGAGGCCGCTGGCGGACTGGCGGCTGGCTGTGCGCGCGGCGGCTTTGGCCGTGCTGCTGCTGGCCTTCCTGATCCCGCCCGTCACGATCGACCGGCCGGTGCGCGATGTGGTGGCGGTGCTGGACATCACCGGCAGCATGAACGTGCGCGACCAGCATCTGGACGGCGTGACGGTCAGCCGGATCGCGATGGAGAAGCGCGCCGTGCGCATGCTGCTGGCCGCCTTGCCCTGCGGCTCCCGCCTGGGGTTGGCGGTGTTCGTGGAGGGGCAACCATTCCTGCTGTTCCAGCCGGCCGAGACCTGCGCGGAATTTCCGGCGCTGAACGAGGAGATTTCCGCCATCGACTGGCGGATGGGCTGGGATTCTGAAAGCCACATCGCCGAAAGCCTTCTGGCCTCCCTCCGCATGGCCGCCAGCCTGCACGCGGATCTGGTGTTCATGACGGACGGGCAGGAGACGCCGCCGCTATCCTGGTCCGCGGCGCCGGATTTTAGCCACATGCGCGGCACCGTGCATGGGCTGGTGATGGGTGTGGGCGGCCATGATTTCGTGCCGATCCCGAAATACGATCCGAACGGGCGCGAGATCGGCGTCTTCAAGCCTGGCGACGTGCCCTCCGAAAAAGCCGGATTGTTCCGCGGACGGGAGCATCTGTCCGCCGTGGATGAGCCGCATCTGCAGGCGCTGTCCGCGCAGAGCGGGCTTGCGTATCAGCATCTGGATGGGGCGGATTCGATCTACGCGCCGCTGCTGCGGAAGACGGTCGCACGGCAGCAGCCAACGCGGACGGGGTTGGATTGGGTGCCGGCGCTGGGGGCGCTGGTGTTGCTGGGGGCGGCGCAGACAGGAAGCATTTCTTTTTTGAAAAAACGAAACAAAAAACTTTCTATTTCTTAAGGTTATCGTTTCGAGTGGCCTATCCGCGCGGGCGGAAGCGCAGCCATTCGCAAAAGTTTTTGCGTTCTTTTTTTTCAAAAAAAGAACTGCTCCCTTTCTACCTGCAACGCGATTGCGTGCACTGCGCGCCCGCTTGACTTTCATTTCGGATCCAATCCTATACTTTTGTGTCTTGTGCCAAAATGGTGGGCGGCGCCTGAAAATGAATGCTCATAAATGCGGATCGCAAACCGCCAAATGCCAGGGAGACCGGACATGAACGCATACTCCACGCGCAGCCTGCGTGCCGCCATGCTGGGCGCGGCAAGCATGATCGGGTTGGGCTCCACGGGGTCCGCGCTGGCGCAGACCGGCAAGAACTGGGTGGAGTCCGGCGGTGTGCCGCAGGGCACGCGCTATTCCGCTTTATCCGATGTGACACCTGCCAACGTCTCAGGACTGGTCGAAGAGTTTGCGATTCCTACCGGATCTGTCGGTGCGCATGAGGGCGGCCCGCTGGTGGTGGGCAACATCATGTATGTCGTCACGCCGTGGCCCAATAAGCTGATCGCGCTGGATCTTGCCAATGGCGGCAAGGTGTTGTGGACCTATGCGCCGGCGAATAGCGGCGCCGGCCCCGGGCATAACGGGCGTGCGAACCGCGGCGCGGCCTATGCGAACGGTCTTGTGGTGTTTTGCCAGTTGGACGGCCATGTCGCCGCCGTGAACGCCACCACCGGCGTGGAGGCGTGGCGGACGCAGGTGACGGATCCGAACGTGACGCAGGAGACCCTGCCGATCCCGCCCATCGTGGTCAATGGCAAGGTGATCATCGGTGACTCGCTCTCCGAGATGGGCGCGCGCGGCGTGGTGCGCGCGCTGAGCTTGGCCACCGGCAAATTGGTTTGGCAGGCTTACAACACCGGGCCGGATGCGGACGTTCTCATCGATAAGAACACCAAGCCCTACTACGCCAAGGACCAGGGCGCCAATCTGGGCGCGACCAGCTGGCCGGGAATGTCGTGGCAGCAAGGCGGTGGCACCGTCTGGGAATGGATGACGTACGACAAGGGCACCAACCTGCTGTTCTACGGCACCTCGCAGCCTGGCACGTTCAACGCGGATCAGCGGCCCGGCGACAACAAATGGGGCGATTCCGTCTTCGCGCGCAATCCGGATACCGGCAAGGTTGTGTGGGTGTATCAGCTGACGCCGAACGATCATTGGGACTACGACGCGACGAACGAATACACGGTCGTTGACCTGAAGATCGCAGGCGTGCTGCGCAAGACGCTGGTGCATTTCAGCAAGAACGGCTTTGCGTATGTGTTCGACCGCACCAATGGCCAGCTGATCAGCGCCACACCGTATTCGGATGGCACGAACTGGGCAAAAAGCGTCGATCTGACAACGGGCCTGCCGAATATCGACACCACGAAGCTGACGCATCAGGGGAAGACGGCGAGCGGCCTCTGCCCATCCGCGCTGGGCGGCAAAGATTGGGAATATTCCTCGTATTCGCCGAAGACCGGCCTGTTCTATTTTGGCCTGAACAATTTCTGCATGCACTTCCAGCCGCTGCTGACACAGCATATTCCGCATGCGCCGTATTTCGGAGTCGGCACGCTGAGCTTCGATCCAAGTCCGAATTTCAACGGGGCGCTGGGCGCGCTGGTGGCCTGGGATCCGGTTGCGGCAAAGACCGTTTGGAGCGTGCCGGAGGCATTGCCGCTGGTGGGGCCAGGAACGTTGGCGACCGCGGGCGGCTTGGTGTTCTACGGGACGAGCGACTCACACTTCAAGGCGCTGGATGCAGCCAGCGGGAAGGTCCTGTGGACCACCACGCTGGAATGCCCCGTGGTGTCCAACCCCATCGCCTATACCGGGCCGGACGGCAAGGAGCGGCTGGCGGTCTATTCCGGCAGCGCCAGTTGCCCGGCAGGCGGAGGCGCGGTTGGTGGCAATTCCATGCATCCGTCCCTGAAGGCGCTGTATGACTCTGTACCGAGCATGCGGAAGACGAACGCCGCGGTCACGAGCGGCTACGTGCATGTCTACAAGCTGCCATGAAACGCGAGAAAGGAGCAAACACGATGCGTGTGACAATTGCGGCCGCACTTCTCGCCGTCACCGTTACCCTGACCGCGCCGGCCCACGCCACCTCGCCTGCCGCATACAACCCGCCTTCGGTATCCACCGCATCGCTTCCGGATTTGGGACCGGCCGGCAACGGCCGGCGCAAATGGGTGCAGCTGGGGTGCTATCTTTGTCATGGCAGCAACGGCGCCGGACAGTTCGGGCCGAATGTCCAGCACGCGGAGGCTGGCGACATCAGCGAGGCGGTCAAGCAGGGCGTGCCGGAATGGGGCATGCCAGCCTATGGCACCCACGCGACAGCCGCTGATTTGTCCAATCTCCACGCCTATCTCAACAGCGTCGGCACCGCCAACGAGCCGAAATGGTGGGATTGGTGGGTGCCTCACCCGACAGAGTGACCTACAAACTGACAAAAGTTTTTTGGTCCTTTTTTTCAAAAAAGGACTGCTTGCCTCGCTATTTCAGTCCGCGCCCGGCCG
>CAZZYR010000200.1:0-4520 GCA_964658235.1 uncultured Acetobacteraceae bacterium
CATCGATTCAAAATTTACTGCGCCTATCGTTCACCCAGCCCCCAAAGCGCTGCGAATAAGATCATATCGATACAACTTCTCGTTCCTTCTTCGTGCCCTTCGTGCCTTCTTTCTTCTTCGTGCCTTCTTGGTGAATCTTCCTTGCTTCCTTGCCTACCGCCTTGCCAACTCTCCCGCCCGCACCACACGCCGATCGGAAAACCGCGCACCCGTCAGTGTTACCCCTACCGGCAATACCCCCTCCGTCCTATACAACGGCAAATTTAAGCAAGGCGTGTGCAGCAACGTCCACATCCCATTGAAAACATAGTCCCCCGTCCCCACCGCCCGATCCGGCGCCTTCCCCGTCGCACTCGGCGCCAGCACAGCGTCAAACCCCCCCGCCAAGTCATCGAACGCCACCCGGCACGACGCGGCCAGATCGTAAGCGCGCCGCAACCGATCCAAATCCAGCGTGTCCAAATCACGCACCAACCCCAGCAAGTTAGGATGCAGCGTCTCCCCATGCCGCCGCGCGTCGGCCAGGAAAGTCCGCCCGCCCTCCGCCCGCATGATCGTCGAATGCGCCTCATGCAATCCGTCGAAAGCCGGCGGCAGCTCCAGGTCGCGCACCTCGGCGCCCGCCTCGCGATACAGCCGCGTTGCATGCTCCAGCGCCGCATGCGTTTCCGGCAACGCATGCGCCCACATCGGCGTCCGGCACACCCCAATCCGCGTTACGCTCAGCTTGGGGCCAGGGGCAGAATCGAAAATATCCAGCACCCGCACAACATCGTCCAGCGTCGCGCCGAACCACCCAATGGTATCTAGCGACGGCGAAAAACTCTTCGCCCCCTCGTTGCCCACCAGTCCCCAACTCGGTTTGAACCCATACACGCCGCAGAACGACGCCGGCCGGATCATCGAGCCACCCGTCTGCGTGCCCAGCGCCACCGGCACATGCCCATCTGCCACTGCCGCCGCGGACCCGCTGGAGGAGCCGCCCGGCGTCCGCGTGAAATCATGCGGATTGCGCGTCGGCGCGTGCCGCCCGATCGCGCCAAACTCCACCGTCTCCGTCTTGCCGACAATCAACGCCCCCGCCGCGCGTAATGCCGCCACGCATGCCGCATCCACGCGCCCACCCTCACTGTCCGGCAAATTCGTATTGTAGCGCGTCGGCATATCAGCCGTCAGGATCACATCCTTTACGCCCACCAGCAGCCCCGCCAATGCGCCCGGAAGCAACGCGGCATCGATCGCCTCCGCTGCCGACTTCACCTGCGCAGGATCCAGATGCGCCCACGCCCGCATATCATCCTCGCGCGCCGCAATGCGCGCCAGCGCCGCCGCGGCCCGCGCCGAAACCGTCTCCGTCGCCGCCGCTACGCCGGTCAGCCGCGCGCCCCGTGCAGCGCGGCCAGATACGCCAAAATCTCCGCCTCGCTGACCACATCGGCATATTTGGCGTTCATGTCGAAGAGACTTGCCGCGTGCGGCGCCGGATGCCGGTCTCCGCATGCCTCTCGCACGACGGACGTGATGAACCCGTGGCTCATCGCATCCACGCAACTCGCCCGCACGCAGCCACTCGTCGTCAACCCGGTCAGGATCACACTGTCGATTCCCCCCGCCGTCAGGGTGGAGGCCAAGGACGTACCGAAAAACGCGCTCGGATACTGCTTGCTCACCACCAGCTCGTCGTCGCGCGGCGCCAGCCCCGCCGGCCATCCGGACGTCGCCGACCCTGGCAAAAAATTCCGCAGCGGCTTGGCCTTTTCAAAGAACCGCCCGCCATCCAGCCCGACGCCCTGATACACCACGCGCGTCAGCACCACCGGCACCCCCGCCGCGTGCGCCGCCGCCCGCACCCGCAACGCAGACGCCAGCGCATCGTCCACGCTTGCGTACAAATCGCACGCCGGATCGAAATACGCCTGGACAAAATCCACCAGGATCAGCGCCGGCCTGCGCCCAAACCCCACGCGCGTTCCATACGCGCGACGGTAATTTTCCGCCAACTCGGCATCCGTTTCAGGCGGCATCGCGACCCCACTTGCGTTCGAATTCCCAGACGTCCTCGAAGCCGATCAGCCCACAGAACGTGCGGAAATCGAACATCGGAATATCGGCCGCCTGGCTCACCCCATCGTCTTTCAGCCGCCGCAACGCGGTCTCCATCGCCGCCGCGGCCACCAGGCTCGTCATGCTCGGATAAATCGAAAAAGCGTAGCCGATATCGGCCAGAACCGCCGCCGGCAGCACCGGCGTCAGCCCGCCATCGGCCATGTTTGCCATCATCGGCGCATCGATCCGCGCGCATGCGGCGCGCATCTCCTCCTCGCTCCGCAACGCCTCGATGAACACCACATCGGCGCCGGCAGCGCGATACGCCGCGCCGCGCCGCAGCGCCCCGTCCAGCCCCTCGCTCTGCCGCGCATCCGTCCGTGCAATGATCAGCGTGTTCTCCGGATCGCGCCGCGCCTCGCACGCCACCCGCACTTTCTCCACCATGTCCGTCAGTGCAATCACCCGCTTATACGGCGTGTGCCCGCACTTTTTCGGAAACTCCTGATCCTCGATCTGGATGCCGCTCACCCCCGCCGCCTCATACCCGCGCACGGTGTGATGCATGTTGAGCAACCCGCCATACCCGGTATCCGCATCCGCAATCACCGCCGCCTTGCTCGTCCGTGCCAGCGTCGCCATGCGATCCAGCATCTGCGTGTAGCTCGCAATCCCCGCATCCGGCAGCCCCAGGCTCGATGCCGTCAGCCAATATCCCGTGCCGTACACGATATCGAAGCCGACACGGTCGGCGATCACTGCCGTGATCATGTCCTGTATGCCGGGCACTGTGAAAAAGGCGCCGGCGCGAATTTTGTCGCGTAATCTTGTGTCGGGCATCGGAAAAATCCTAAGGAAGAAGCTCTTTTTGAAAAAAGAACCAAAAAACTTTTGCGAATTGAGTGCGTGGTGTGGAAACTCCCGGGCTTCTTTTCTCTCAAAGAGGCCTTCCCTTACATCCCCCTGCAATCCGTCAAAAATCCGCTCACCGCAGCCGCCGCCGCCATCGCCGGCGACACAAGATGCGTCCGCCCCCCAGGCCCCTGCCGACCCTCGAAATTCCGGTTGGACGTGCTTGCACTCCGCTGCCCTGGCAGCAGCCGGTCCGGATTCATCCCCAAACACATCGAACACCCCGGCTCCCGCCACTCGAACCCCGCCTCCAACAGCACACGGTCCAGCCCTTCAGCCTCTGCCTGGCGCTTCACCAGACCGCTCCCCGGTACTACCAGCGCCCGCACGCCGTCCTGTACTCGCCGCCCACGCGCCACGCCCGCCGCCGCCCGGATGTCCTCGATGCGCGCATTCGTGCAACTGCCAATGAACACCACGTCGATCTTCAATCCCTCCAGCCTCTGCCCCGGCGCCAGATCCATGTAGTCCAGCATCCGACGCATCCCTGCTTGCGCAGACTCGTCCTCCACCGCCGCTGGATCGGGCACGCATCCGGTAATCGGCAGCACCGCCTCTGGACTCGTCCCCCACGTCACCTGCGGCGCCACCTTGGCCGCATCCATCACGACCTCCCGGTCGAACACCGCCGCCGCATCCGACGGCAAATCGCGCCACCACGCGACCGCGGCGTCCCACGCGGCACCCACGGGCGCGAACGGCTTGCCGGCAAGATAGGCGAACGTTACCTCGTCCGGCGCAATCAGCCCGGCCCGCGCGCCCGCCTCCACGGACATGTTGCACACCGTCATTCGCCCGGCCATGTCCAGCGCCCGAATCGCCGGTCCGGCATACTCGATCGCGTGCCCGGTGCCCCCGCCGGTGCCGATCCTGCCAATGATCGCCAGGATCAAATCCTTCGCGGACACGCCCGCCCCCAGCGCGCCCTCCACCCAAACCCGCATGTTCTTCGCCGGCTTCTGCAATAGCGTTTGCGTCGCCAGCACATGCTCCACCTCGCTGGTGCCAATCCCGAACGCCAGCGCCCCAAACGCCCCATGCGTGGACGTGTGGCTGTCCCCGCACACGATCGTCATGCCCGGCAGGGACAGCCCCTGCTCCGGCCCGATAATGTGCACAATGCCCTGCCGCGCATCCCGGATTGGAATATACGGCACGCCGAACTCGGCCACGTTGGCCTCCAGCGTGTCGATCTGTAGCCGGCTCTCCGGCTCCTCGATCGGCCGGTCGCGCGGACCGGTGGGGATGTTGTGGTCCACCACCGCCAGCGTCCCCTCCGGCCGCCGCACCCGCCGCCCCGCTTCGCGCAGACCCGCAAACGCCTGCGGGCTGCTCACCTCATGCACCAGATGGCAGTCGATATAGAGCACGCAGGTGCCGTCCTCCAGACGCTCCACCACGTGGGCGCCCCAGATCTTGTCGAACAACGTGCGCGGCATCGGGCTGTCTTTCATGTGGCGGCGGCGGACCAGGCGAGATCGGCATCCAGGCGGCGCATTACCGCGCGAACAATCGGCAAAAGCCGCCGCGTGCCGGGCGAAAGCTCCGCATGGCGCGCGGTC
>CAZZYR010000200.1:4530-5256 GCA_964658235.1 uncultured Acetobacteraceae bacterium
GCTAGAAACAGCGCCCGCTCAATCGGCGGATCCAGGATCGGGATCACTACCAGCCGGCCACCGCGCACATCCTGCGAAACCGACGCCGCCGGCAAAATGGTGCTGCCGAAACCCCCGGCCGCCAGTTCGGTCATCGCGGCAAAACTGTCCGCCTCGATATGCACCCGCAATTGGACGCCCGCCTGAGCCGCCGCATAGGCCTCTACTGTGCGGCGCAGCCCATGCGCCTTGCTCGGCAGGATCAGCCGGTGCGCCGCAAGCCCCGCCATCGTCACGCTGCCTGGCAGCCCATCGGCCGGCGCCGTCACCAGATGCAGCCGCTCGGTTAGCAGCGGCTCGGCCTGCACCCGCGCGCTCACGCCGGAGCCATATAGGATCGCCAGGTCGATCCGGCCCTCCGCGAGCCACTCCGCCAGCGTTCCGCTGAACGCGTCGATCAGTCGCAGTTCGGCCTCCGGCAGCTCGGCCAGGATCGCCCGTGTCAACGGCGGCGCCAGCACCCGGATCAGTGTCGGCGGCAGCGCAATGGACATACGCGCGCCCGCCCCGCTTGTTTCCGCCTCCGCCCGCGCGGCATGGTCCCGCACCAGCTGCAAATGCGGCAGCATGCGCTCCCCCGCCTGGGTCAGCACCACGCCATGGCCGCTCCTGTGCAGCAAACGGGTTTTCAACCGCGCCTCCAATGCCTGAATGTGCTTGGTGATCACTGGCTGGCTCAGTCCGGAC
>CAZZYR010000201.1:0-5223 GCA_964658235.1 uncultured Acetobacteraceae bacterium
ATCGGCAGATGCCAGATGAGGTCGCCAAGTCCTGGCCGCGGCTGAAAGACAGCCGTCTTGCCTTGAGTCGTAAAAGTTTTTTGGTTCTTTTTTTCAAAAAAGAACTGCTTACTTCCCTTCATACCCCCCCGGATGCGCCTCCCGCCACGCCATCGCGTGCCGCACGATCGTATCAAGCGCGTCATATTCAGGCGCCCAGCCCGTCTCGCGCCTGAGCAGGTCCGAGCCCGCCACCAGCACGGCCGGGTCTCCCGCGCGGCGCCCCACGACGCGGACCGGCACCGTGCGGCCGCTGACGCGCTGGACGGCGGCGATGACGTCCATGACGGAGTGTCCCGCGCCGTTGCCGAGGTTGTAGGTGACGGAGCGGGTGTCGAGTTGGGCGAGGGCCAGGAGGTGGGCCTGGGCGAGGTCGGTCACGTGGATGTAGTCGCGGATGCAGGTGCCGTCCGGGGTTGGGTAATCCTGGCCGAAGACGGCGATTTCCGGGCGGCGGCCGAGGGCGGCGTCGATGACGAGCGGGATGAGGTGGGTTTCGGGGGTGTGGTCCTCGCCGAGGCGGCCTTCGGGGTCCGCGCCGGCGGCGTTGAAGTAGCGCGGGCAGGCTGAACGGAGGCCGTGGATCTGGTCCGCCCAGCGCAAAGCGCGCTCCAGCATGAGCTTGCTTTCGCCGTAGGGGGAGCCGGGGTCGATGGTTTCCTGCTCGTCGATGGGGATGCGCTGGGGGGTGCCGAAGAGGGCGGCGGTGGAGGAGAGCACGAAGCGGGTGATCTTGTGGCGGACGCAGGCACCGATCAGGCCCATGCCGAGGCCGGCATTCTGGGAGAAGTAGAGGAAGGGGCGCTGCATGCTTTCGCCGACGATGGAGAGGGCGGCGAAGTGGAAGACGGCGTCCCAGGGTCCGTCGGCCAGGGTGGCGTTGAGCGTGTCGCGATCGGCCAGGTCCGCGTGGATCAGGGGGGTGCCGGGCGGGATGGCGGCGCGGTGGCCCTGGTGGAGGTTGTCATAGACGGTGACGGTGTGGCCCTGGTCCAGCAAGGCGCGGACGAGATGGCTGCCGACGTAGCCGGCGCCGCCGGTGACCAGATAGCGTCCCATGCTGTCCCTTTTCCCAATCCCGCGGTGCATGACGCTTCGGAGACGATTTCGTTTGATGCCACATTCCGCGCGTTTGCGGTCTTGCACGCGGTGTGCCGTTGGCGGACGGTGAGGGCAAGCGGAACACAGGAGCCGAACTGATGGCCCGTCAACCGAAGAAGACCAAGGCCGGGTCCACTGGAAGTCAGTCCGCCGCGCCAGCAGGGGCGCCGGCGTTCGCGCAACCGGTGTACACGCCGGATCCCACGCAGTTCATCGTGCCGCATCCGTCCGACAACGCGGCCTACATTGTCATCGACCAGCTCAACCGGGAGCACAAGATACGGCCGCTGCCGTTTCCGGCGGCCCGTGGCGGCATGGCCGAGCCGGTGCTGCGCCTGGCGGACGTGCTTGGGGCGGCGGGGCCAGCCACGGAGGCGTCGATCACGTCATCCGGGCAGATCGTATTTCATTCCGTGGGCGATACGGGCAACGTGAAGAGCGTGGAGCCGCAGAACGCGGTGACGGACAAGATGATGGCGGATTTCGACGATCCGCAGGCGCGCGACACGCCGCAGTTCTTCTTCCATCTTGGCGACGTGATCTACAATTTCGGCGAGGCGCAGTATTACTACGACCAGTTCTACGATCCCTACCGGAACTATCCGGAGCCGATCGTGGCACTTGCGGGCAATCATGACGGGATGGTGGCGCCGGACACCGCTGCGGTGAGTCTGGCGGCGTTCCTGCGCAATTTTTGCGCCGATCCGGCAGTGGGGTTTGTGGCGACGCAGGAAGCCGGAGGGCTGAACCGGACGGCGCAGATCCAGCCTGGCGTGTATTTCACGTTCGAAGCGCCGTTCGTGCGGATCATCGCGCTGTATAGCAACACGCTGGAGGATCCTGGCGTGATTTCGTCGCAGGGTGGCGTGTTCCCGGAGATCTCCGACGTGCAGCTAACGTTTCTGCGGGCGGCGCTGACGCGGTGCGCGAAGGAGAAATACGCCGGCGCGCTGATCCTGGCGCATCACCATCCGGCCTATACGGCGGGCAACAAGCATGGCTGGAGCACGGAACTTCTGGCGGAGGTGGATGCGATCTGCGCGGAGACCGGGGTTTGGCCGCATGCCGTGTTGTCCGCGCACGCGCATAACTACCAGCGGTTTACGCGGAGCAATGACAGGCGGCAGACGCCGTATATCGTGGCGGGCGGTGGCGGGCACAACGTGACCCGGCTGACCAAGAAGAGCGCAGGCGCGCTGCGGACGCCGATGACGGTGCAGGACGGCGCGGATGCGGTGGTTCTGGAGAACTACGATGACCAGAACTATGGGTATCTGCGAATCGTGGTGAACGCGGCGCAGTTACGGATCGAGTATCATCCGGCGAGTGATGGCGCGGGGGCGAAGACGCCGGACGATTCCGTGACGGTGGATCTGGGGACGCGGACGCTGGCGGTTTACCGGCCGGCGCCGGCCGCGGGGGCGATGCTGCCTTCGACGGACGGGACATTGAGCCCGTTGGGGGCGGGGGAGCCGCCATCGCCGGCGGTGCATGGGAAGAAGCGAAGGTAAGGCAAGGAAGCAGTCCTTTTTTGAAAAAAAGGACCAAAAAACTTTTATCAGTTGAGTCCGCGAAGCACTGACAAAAGTTTTTTGCTTCTTTTTTTCAAAAAAGAAGGCCTTGCCTACGCTATTGCCGAACGCGGCGCGTGGCGGCGGATCATGAGAATGATGAGGGGTACGCCAACAAGGGTGGGGCCGATGAAGACGAGTGCCTGCGGCAGGAAGGTGAGGTTGACGACCAGGAAGGCTGTGACGGTGGCGATGTAGGCGCCGAGCATGTTGGCGATGTGGAGCTGGAGCCAGTTCGTGGCGGGGGCGCGGAGCGCGCGGATCTCACGCAGGACGGCGGTGAGGCCGAGCACGCCGAAGAAGAGGCAGGTGATGTCTGCCTGGCCGTGGCGCCAGGCCAAAGGCAGGCCGTAAGCGAACAGGCCGATGCTGAACGCGCCGGTCAGCAGCGGGGCGATGTAATCCGCGGCGGCGGTGGCGCGGCGGGCGCGACGGCGGCGGATGGCGAGGACGCCGCACAGGATCAGGAAGAAGGTGAAGACGGAAATCATCAGCAGCAGCGCGTTGCCGATGATCAGGGAGAGCGGAAAGCCGATGAGCGTGGCCGCGCTCATGGAGGCGGCGAAGGTGCGGCCGGCGCGGCGGTGCAGCCGGCCGCCCTTGCGGGCGGTGATGGCGATGGGGCCGCTGAGGAGGGCGATGCCGCCGCCGAGGATGTGGAAGGCCAGGAGGATGTTGAAGGGTGTCATCGCCGCCCCGCTATCTTGTCGGTGACTAGATAGACAGGGATGACGTTGCGGCGTCAAGCAGATTTTGTCAGTGTCAAGATTGATCGGCGGGAGGACGGGATGGCGAAAGCGGCGGGCAGTTATCACCACGGCGCGCTCAAGGATGCGCTGCTGGTGGCGGCCGAGGCGATGCTGGAGGCGGGCGGCGCGGCGTCGGTCAGCTTGCGGGCGGTGGCGCGGGCGGCGGGGGTGTCCCATGCTGCGCCGGCGCATCATTTTGGCGATCTGGAGGGGTTGCTGGCGGAACTAGGGGCGGTGGGGTTCGAGCGGTTCGCGGCGCATCTGACCGCCGGGCGGGACGATCCGGGGGCCAGCACGAAGTTGCGCGGGATCGGGCTGGCGTATGTGGATTTTGCCCAGCGCTGGCCTGGGATGTTCATGCTGATGTTCCGTGGGGCACGGCCGGCGGGGGAGCGGCCGCGGCTGGCGGCGGCGCAGGCGGCGGCGTTCGCGGTGCTGTCAGGACAGACGGGGGTTGAGCGCGGGCTGGTGGATGCGGTGGCGGCGTGGGCGATCGTGCATGGGCTGGCGATGCTGTTGCTGGATGGGCGATTGCCGGCGGAGGTGGGTCGGAGGGCGGTGGTGGATGCGGTGCTGGAGCGGCTGAGGGGGGATTAAGGAAGGCCTTCTTTTTTGAAAAAAAGAAGCAAAAAACTTTTGCCCATGTGAATCCGCGACAGCACGGAGAAAAGTTTTTTGCTTCTTTTTTTCAAAAAAGAACTGCTTTCTTACGGCCCGACACCGATGCGCTGGCGGAAGCGCTGGTGCGGATCGTCGGAGCCGCCGCGGGGCAGGGTTTGCAATTCGTACGGCACGAAGGCGGCGCGGGGGACTTGCTGACGCAGGTCTTCGGTGAGCGAACGGGCATCGCGCTGATCGTGCAGAACGTGGGGGGTGAGCAGCAGCAGGAGCTCCGTGCGGTTGCGGGCGTTGGTCTGGGTGCCGGTGAGGAAGCCCAGGACGGGAATGTCCTTGAGGAACGGGATGCCGGAACTGGTGCGCTGGACGTTGTCCGTGATCAGGCCGGCGATTCCGACTGTCTCGCCATCCTGCGCCACCACGCGGCTTTGCACGGCGCGGTCCGTGAAGGTGGGGGAGTTGATGGTGGAGCCGGACGTGCCGGTGGTGGTGCTGCCGACGGCGATGCCGGCGACTTCCTGACTGATGTCAAGCGTGACGAGGCCGCCGCTGTTTACCCGTGGTGTGACCTGCGTGATGACGCCGGTCTTCTGGTAGCTGACGGAGTTTGTGATGGCGTTGTTGGCGGAGTTCAGGTCGGTGGTTTGCGCGGTGAGGTAAGGCACCAGGTTGCCGACCTGGAGCGAGGCGGTTTCGTTGTCCAGGACGAGCAGCTCCGGCGACGACAGGATCTTCACGGTTGAGATGCCTTGCAGCGCCTGGATGACGAGGTCGCCGCTGCTGCCGGACACGCCGAAGGAGTAGGCGCCGCCGCTTGCCTGGGATGCGCCGAGGATGGCGCTGGCGGCCTGGCCGAGGGCGGTGGAGAAGCCGGCGTGGCGGAAATAGAAATTGGTGCCGTATTGCAGATTATCGTTGAGCTGGACTTCGGCGATGATGACGTCGATGCGGACCTGCAAGGGCAGGATGTCGATTTTGTGGAGCATGGCTTCCACGGTCGCTTCTTCCTCGCCGGTGGCATAGACGAGGATGGCGTTGTTTTCCGGGTTCGGGATGATGCGCATGGCGTTGGCGGACGCGCCGCCGCCGCTGCCGCCGCTGCTGGAGAGGCCGCCGAGAAGCGGGTTGGCGCCGGAGGTGGTAGC
>CAZZYR010000202.1:0-5223 GCA_964658235.1 uncultured Acetobacteraceae bacterium
AATAAAAGTTTTTTGCTTCTTTTTTTCAAAAAAGAAGTCCTTGCCTCATCCACCCAAAACCGCCCGCCCCAACACCGTAAAACTCCCCGCGATATCCGTCCGCTCATGCCGGTCCTGCGTCAGCGCCGCCTCAATCCGAGGCACTGCAGCCAGCGCCGCATCCAGCGCCGGATCGCTCCCCGGCCGCGCCGCCCCAAGCCGTACCATGTCCGCCATCTCCGCATGCAAGGACAGCATCGCCCTTGCCTGCCGCAGCAGCGCCGTCTGCCCCGCATCCAGGCACCCCGCCGCCGCGCGCGACAAGGACCGCAGCACATCCACCGCCGGATACCGCCCGCTTTCGCCAATCCGCCGGTCCAGCACCACATGCCCGTCCAGGATGCCGCGCACCGCATCGGCCACCGGCTCGTCGTGGTCATCCCCCTCCACCAGAACCGTAAACAGCGCGGTGATCTGCCCCGCACTGCCATCCGCTTGCATCGGCCCCGGTCCGGCCCGTTCCAGCAGCCGCGGCAGCTCGGTAAACACGCTCGGCGGATAGCCCCGCGTCGCCGGCGGCTCGCCCGCCGCCAGCCCTATCTCCCGCAGCGCCAGGCAGAACCGCGTCACGCTGTCCATCAACAGCAACACGGAGCGGCCCTCGTCGCGGAAATGCTCGGCCACCGTCATCGCCGCATAGGCCGCCTCCCGGCGCAGCAGCGGCGGCGCGTCGGAGGTCGCCACCACCACCACCGCCCGCGCCAGCCCCTCCGGCCCCAGATCGTCCTCGATGAACTCGCGCACCTCGCGCCCCCGCTCGCCCACCAGCGCCAGCACGATCACGTCGCACGCCGTGTAGCGCGCCAGCATCGCCAGCAGCGTGGACTTCCCCACGCCGGACCCCGCAAACAACCCCAGCCTCTGCCCCGTCCGGCACGTGGCGAAACAATTCAACACCCGCACCCCCAAGTCGATCGGCGGCCCCAGCCGCGCCCGGCTGATGGCCGGCGGCGGCGGCGCCCGCACCGCCCGCCGCACCGTCCCCTGAGGGACATTGCCCAGCCCATCCGCCGGCTCCCCCAACGGATCGATCACCCGCCCCAGCCAGCCGTCACACGGCGCCAGCCCCGCATTGTTCACGCGCCCAGCGCCCGGGACCTGTAACGCCACCACATCCGCGCCCGCGCCCAGCCCCATCGTATCCCCGAATGGCGCCGCCATCAGTCCGGACGCGCTTGCGCCGATGATCTCCGCCAGTGTCCGCGCCCCATCCCGGCCGAAGAGCCAAACCCGGTCACCTACCGCCACATGCCGGTTCAGCCCGGCAATCTCCACGCCAAGCGGTCCCACCGCCCGCGCATGGCCGCGCAACGTGAATGGCTGCACCCGCGATAGGGCAGACGTGTCCGCAAGACTGCCCAGATTAAACGACAAGCCTCGAATCTCGAGATGAATTGTTAAAAAATAGACAAATTTCCCTACCTACGCCCGTATGGGGAGCTATTCCGCCCGATTTTCTCAAATTTATTTTCCGTGACGCGAAAAAACGGTAGCGCAACACACGTCATGGTGGTAATCCTTACGTATCGAAATACGGGAGAGTGCAATGCGGGTCCTGCTGGTTGAAGACGATGTCACGTCCGCACGTGCGGTCGTCATGATGCTCCGAAATCATGGAGCAATCGTTGACCAGACGGACACCGGGGAGGAAGCGCTCGAGCTCGTCCGACATTATGATTACGATATCATGGTGTTGGACCTCATCCTGCCGGACATGGAGGGCTATGAGGTCGTTCGCCGCATGCGCGCCAGCCGCGTGGAAACGCCCGTCCTCATCCTCTCCGGCCTCACCCGTGCGGGCGCCAAGGTGCGCGGCTTCGGCATGGGCGCGGACGATTTCATCAGCAAACCCTATGACAAGGATGAGTTGATCGCCCGCATCCAGGCCGTCATCCGCCGCAGCAAAGGCTACAGCCAGCCGGTCCTGCGCATCGGCAGCCTCCAGCTGAACCTCGATAGCCGGGAGGTGCAGGCGGATGGCCATCAGGTCCATCTCACCGGCAAGGAGTACGCCATCCTGGAACTCCTGGTCCTGCGCCGCGGCATGGTGCTGACCAAGGAAGCCTTCCTCAACCACCTCTATGGCGGCATCGATGAGCCTGAAATGAAAATCATCGATGTCTTCATCTGCAAGCTCCGCAAGAAGCTCGCCATGGCCGGCGCGGACAACCTCATCGGCACGGTCTGGGGCAGGGGCTACATGATGCGGGACCCGAACAGCCACGCCGCCCTCTCCGCCGCCGCCCTTCACGCCCCGGAAAGCCTCGCCGCCGCTTAACCGCTCCTGCTCAGCAGGCGCCCCCGCCGGCCGCGGTGATATCCGCGCCGGTGGCGGCCTGCCCGCCGATCGTCTGATACGCCGCGCCCTCGCAGGCGCCCGCCCCCGAATTACGCTGCTCGGGCGTCGCCGCCAGTGAATGCGCCGGTTGAAAATCCCGCGTCTCCTCGCCGTGCGGATCACGCTGAATCGGCAGCCGCTTGCCGTGCACCGTAATCGTCTCCTGGCTGCCATCCTCCCGCCAGTCGATATGCGCCTGCCCCGCATTGCCAATCGCGCCCGCCGCCGGCGGCGGCGGCACAAACCACCCGTTGCCTGTAGGCGGAGCCGCCGCCGCCAACACCACCGCCAAGCCAGCCAGGCACGCCGCCCGCACGATTCGCATCAAGCAATTCGTCTCAAACGGTGAACTGCTCAGCCACGATCCGCTCGGACAAGCCCTGCTCCGGGTCGAACAGCATCGTCGTCTTCACGCTCCTGTCCTCGGTGATCGCCACGGACGCCACGTCGCGCACCTCGGTGAAATCCGCCACTGCGGACACCGGACGCTTATCCCCCTCCAAAATCTCGAACAGCACATCCGCCGTGCTCGGCAGCAACGCCCCCCGCCACCGCCGCGGCCGAAACGCACTGATCGGCGTCAGCGGCAGCAAATTCGCCGACAGCGGCACGATCGGCCCATGCGCCGACAGATTATACGCCGTCGACCCCGCCGGCGTCGCCAGCAGGATCCCGTCGCAAACCAGCTCAGCCAGCCGAACCCGCCCGTCGATCGTGATTCTGATCTTCGCCGTTTGCCGCAATTGCCGCAGCAGGCTCACCTCGTTCAGCGCCAGGGCCTCCTCCACCACGCCGGACCGCGTCACCGCATGCATGCGCAGCGGATGCAGCACCACCTCTTGCGACCGCGCCAACCGTGCCGGCAGATCGTCCTCCAGGAACGCGTTCATCAAGAACCCGACCGAGCCGCAGTTCATCCCGTACACCGGCACGTCGCAGGTTAGCGTCCGGTGCAGCGTCTCCAGCATAAACCCGTCGCCACCCAGGCAAACCACCACATCCGCCGCACTGAACGGCGCATCCCCGTAACGCCCAATCAACCGCGCGCGGCTCTCCTGGGCCAGATCGGTCGGCGACGCCAGAACGCAGATGCGCTCGGTCTTCAAAGCCAAAGCAGCATCATGCCAATCGCCCATGCGCCAGCACCGGCATCGCCGCCCGCACCCGCGCCAGTTGCGCCACATCGATCTCCGCTTCGATCACGCCAGTTTCCTCGCCCGCCATGGCCCGAATTTCCCCCCATGGGTCGCAGATCAAACTATGCCCGTAGGTCGCCCGCTCCCGCCCGGCCCCGTCATGGTGAATACCCGTCGTCGCAGCGGCCACCACCCAGCATTGCGTCTCGATCGCCCGCGCCCGCAGCAGAACCTCCCAATGCGCCCGCCCGGTCTCCACCGTGAAAGCCGACGGCACCACGATCACCTCCGCCCCCGCCCGCCGCAGCGCCGCGAACAGCTCCGGAAACCGCAGATCGTAACAGATCGACAACCCAAGCGTGATCTCCCCCAAGGCGCAGGTCACCACCCGGTCCCCCGCACCGAACAAGCTGCTTTCCCTGTAGCCTTGCCCGCTCGGCGTCATCGCATCGAACAAATGGATTTTCCGATACCTGCCAAGTTCCGACCCGTCCGGGCCAAACACCAGCGTCGTGTTGAACAGCGTCTCGCCATCGCGCTCGCCAACCGACCCGCCATGCAGCGTAATCCCCAGCCGCCGCGCCGTATCGCTCATGAACCGGAACGCCGGCCCGGCGCCGTCCGTCAAGCCAGGCGCCGGCAGCGCCTCGCTTTGCGCCAGCTTCGCGGCCCGTCCGGCGCCCAGGCACGTCCACATCTCCGGCAGACTGACCATCGCCGGACGTGCACCCACCCCGGCGCTATCGATCATCGCCCCCAGCATGCTGATATTCGCCGCCTTGTCTGCCCCCGGGGCGCATTGGATTGCTATCGCGCGCATCGCCTGATCACCTCAAGCCGCATGCCCGGACCACACCACCCAAAGCGGCCGCTACGCAAGCTCCGCCAAAAGCGCCAGCATCTCGGGCGGCAGCTTTTCATTTAGAACCTGGTCATAGCGCTCGCCCAGATCGTGCCGCACCCACGCTTCCACGGCCTTGTCCTCCAAGCCATGTCTCGGCGGCCCCATCGCGCGCGTCCTTTCCACGGTCTCGTCCATGCTATCCACAATGCCGTAGACGGCCGCACAGTTGCCGCAAACCACGCTTGCGTAAGCGAGATGACACACCATCCCGCGTACATGTGACCGCCGGGCAGTTCCACCGCTGGTTCCTATCGCCCACGGTTCAGGGTGGCTACCCGGACCGCGGCTTGTCCTTCGGCGCGCGGGCGCGTCCCTTGCTCGAATACCATGCCGCCACCGCACCCACGCCCCACATCGCCACTGCGCCTGCCACGTTCACGGCCACCTGCATCGGCGCGCCGCTATTGGCCTCGGTCGCCAGCCGACCCAGGAACGCCAGGAAAATGCCCGCGCAGAACACCGGCAGCGAATGCTGGCCCGCAATCACGAACGGTGCCGCCACCCAGCCGCGCAGCCAGCCCGCATCCCGCCGGATCAGCCGAGTCGCCAGCCACGTCAGCGCCAGGATGGAAATCAACCTGAACGGATGCAGCCCGGCCTTGTCCACGGTCATCAGCTCGTGCACCACGGGACCCGGCAGCCACGCCACCGTCTCCGCATGCGGCCACACCACCCACTGAATCACCACGCCGAACACCACCACCACCACCGCAGCCGCGTCGCCCAGCCGCACCCCCCGCCGTGGCGCCTCGCCAGGGGCAAACGACAGGATCGCGCCCATCATGAACAGCAACTGCCAGGCAAAC
>CAZZYR010000203.1:0-5218 GCA_964658235.1 uncultured Acetobacteraceae bacterium
AGACGGCCGCACCCGGGCTGAACAGTCCCAGATCGAAGCCGGCAAAGTCGAACGTCTCCGTGTTGCGCACGGTCAGCACGGTCTTCTCGCCGAAACTGATCTGCTGGCCGGCCGAGCGCGGCGAGGCCAGCGCCATGATCTCGTCGATCGGGAAGGCGCGTTCGGCGAGCGTCTTGATGATTTCGCGTCCCACCGCGCCCGTGGCGCCCACCACCGCAACCTTGTAGCCCATCGCCCTGCCTCCCCGGATCGCCAACCGTGACCACGTGGCAGAGCCGGGCCACAGGGGCAAGCGGGCCGGCGGGATGGCAGCCCTGCCGTGCCATGCGGCCCTTGCCAAAGCCGCTGCCGCTGTGATGGTTGCCCAATCAGCGGGCAGGGAACTGCCCAACCTCCGGCGCAAGGGACATCGGCCCCATGGATGACACGCCCAACAGCCAATCCGCCGCGCCTTCGCCAGCCGGCACGCCCTCATCCTCGGGCGCACCGGTCTCCCCCGCCGGCGCCCACCCCGCGCCGCCTGCCACCCTGGTGATCTTCGGCGCGCATGGCGACCTCACCAAGCGGCTGCTGATGCCGGCGCTCTACAACCTGGCCGGCGCCGGCTTGCTCGATGACAGTTTCAAGATTGTTGGCGTGGACCGCGTGGCGTCCGATGTGGCCGGCTGGAAGGCCGAGCTGACCTCCGCCATGCAGGATTTCACCCACGACAAGACCGCCGAGTTCTACGTGGAGCACGTGGACGAGAAGGCCTGGGGCTGGGTGACGCAGCGCCTGGACTACGTGCAGGCGGACTTCTCCAAGCCGGAGGACGTGGCCGGGCTCAGCAAGCACGCAACCGGCAACGTGGTCTTCTACCTCGCCGTGGCCGCCCGCTTCTTCGGCGACGTGGTGGAGCAGCTGGGCCAGGCCGGCCTGCTCAAGCAGGAAGATGGCGCGTTCCGACGCGTGGTGATCGAAAAACCTTATGGCGCGGACCTCGCCTCCGCGAAAAAACTCAACGCGCGCGTCCTGGCGCAGGCCGACGAGACGCAGATCTTCCGCATCGATCATTTCCTCGGCAAGGAAACCGTGCAGAACATCATGGCCCTGCGCTTCGCCAACGGCATCTTCGAGCCGCTGTGGCGCCGCGACCATATCGATTTTGTGGAGATTACCGCGGCGGAAACGGTGGGCGTGGAACAGCGTGGCGCCTTCTACGAACCCACCGGCGCGCTGCGGGACATGGTGCCGAACCACCTGTTCCAGCTGCTCAGCATGGTGGCGATGGAGCCGCCGAACTCGTTCGACGCCGAAGCCGTGCGATCGGAAAAAGCCAAGCTTTTGCAAGCGATCCATCCGGTCCGCCCGGAGGACGTGGTGCGCGGCCAATACACCGCCGGCCAGGTTCTGGGCCATGACAGGCCCGCCTATCGCCAGGAAAAGGGCGTCGCCCCCGACAGCCGCACGGAAACCTACGTGGCCCTGCAACTTGGCATCGACAATTGGCGCTGGGCGGGTGTGCCGTTCTATCTGCGCACCGGCAAGAGCCTGGGCGGCCGCCAGACGGAAGTGGCGATCCATTTCCGCAAGCCGCCTTATGCCCTGTTCCGCGACACCGGCGTGGATGCCCTGACGGAGAACGTGCTGACGCTGAACATCCAGCCGAACGAGGGCATGACGCTGGCCATCAGCGCCAAGCATCCCGGGCCGCAGATGACCCTGTCCGGCGTGGAGCTGAAGTTCAATTACAAGGACGTCTTCGCGCTGGCACCGAACGTTGGCTACGAGACGCTGATCTACGATTGCCTGATCGGCGACGCCTCATTGTTCCAGCGCGCGGACATGATCGAGGCGAGCTGGGCAGCGGTGGACCCTGCCATCCAGCATGGCGGCGACGCGCCGGAGTTCTACGCAGCCGGCAGCGCTGGCCCCGCCGGGGCAGACAAGCTTCTGTCCCGCAGCGGACACGCCTGGGCGGAGATGGACGCGAGCTAGGCGTCCGCCGCCGCGTGCATGCGGGCAAGACAATCGCGCAGCGCGTGCAATGTGCCGGATGGAAGAGATTCGTTAAACAAACGTGAAGTTTTGATTGCTCCCGGCCGGGACGCTCGGTAGCGTCTCTCTGCGCGTGGGGTGTGCATTCGTGGTGCGGGCAAAACGGAATGCGTTGCTGCCCGCCTCCGTGCCGTCCCTGCGCACAGCCCGCATGTGGCGCCGACCGAGCCGTTTCCCCAATCCTAGAAACCTGGAGTTTGCCTTGAAACGAACCATGAAAATGCATGTGTTGTGTGGCACCATGCTGGCTGGCGTGATGGCCGGATCCGCCCATGCGGCCGACACCGCCGCCGTCGCCGGCAACGTCGCTCCCTGGATCGGCAAAGCGGCGCGCGTGGCAGCCGTGCCTGAGAGCAGGGAAGTGTCCATCGTGGTGCACATGGCGTTGCGCAATCCGGACCGGCTGCAAAGCTTCGTTGACGCCGTCTCCAATCCCGCCAGTCCATCTTACGGCAAATACCTGACGCTGCAGGGATTCCGCGCCCGCTTCGCGCCTGACCCCGCCGACGTCTCCGCCACGGAGGCGCTGCTGAAGAATGCCGGCATGCGCAACGTGACGGTGGGGCCCGCCGGCGCCTATGTCTCCGCGGACGCGACAGTCGGTCAGCTATCCAGCACCTTCGGCGTCACCCAGGCGATGTATAGCTATAACGGCCGCACGTTGCGCGCGAACGCGGAACTGCCGAAAATCCCGGCAGCACTAGCCGGCAAGATCCGCGGCATTGAAGGCCTGGACGAGACAAACCTCAAATTCCACCACAACATCTCCGTCACGCGTGGCGCGTTGAAGGCACCCGCCAGCCTGTCCGCCCCGGCCGTCACACCACCGCCTGTGGCCGCGAGCCTACCTTCGCCCTATTGCGACACCTACATGGGTGACCTGAAGGCAACGCTGAGCACGGCGCCCGCGCCTTACGGCAAGTCACTGCCCTGGCTCAATTGCGGCTACACGCCCGCGCAGATCCGCGCGGCGTATGGCCTGAACAAGGTGAAACTCAACGGCGCGGGCGTGACGGTGGCCATTGTGGACGCCTTCGCCTCCCCCACGCTGCAGGCCGACGGCAACGCCTATGCCAAGCACTACCATCTGCCGAAATTGACGTCCGCCAATTTCAGCCAGATCATTCCTGAAGGCATCTACAACGTGCCGCCCAGCTCCGTCTCCAACGCCTATGGCTGGTGGGGCGAGGAATCGCTGGATCTGGCAGCCGTGCATGGCTCCGCACCCGGTGCAAACATCGTCTATATAGGTTCCACGGATAACGGATCCTCGCTGACCGTGGCGCTGACGAATGCCGTCTACAACCGCGCGGCGGACATCATCACCAACAGCTACAGCTATAACGGTGACGTCGATCCCACAACGACGGCCACGCAGGATGAAACCTTCATGGTGGCCGCGTCCACCGGCATCACCCTGCTGTTCAGCAGCGGCGACAACGGTGATCTCAGCCAGTCCAACGGCATCGCCACCGGCTCCTACGAATCAGACAGCGCCTACGTCACCGGCGTTGGCGGCACCACGCTGTTCCTGTCCGCGCCTTCCGGCGCGAAGCAGGAATGGGGCTGGGGCACGTATCGCGATTATCTTGGGGGCGCCACGGTCAATAGCGGCACGTCCATCACCACCACGGGCCTGGTGACCACGTCTGCCTTCGGGTATACATTCCCCGCCTTCGCCTTCTACTCCGGTGCAGGCGGCGGCATCAGCTTGGTCTCGCCGCAGCCATCCTACCAGGCGGGAATCGTGCCTGACGCGTTGGCCACCACGCTGTGGGCATCCAGCGGCCACTCGGCCACCATCGGCAAACAGCGTGTCTCTCCCGACGTGTCCATGGATGCCGACCCCTACACCGGCTATCTGATCGGCGAGAGTTTCACCATCGCCGGCAATTCGATCGCCGACGCCGGGTGCACGCCCACGTCATCCACGACGGAGTATTGCGAAATAGGCTTCGGCGGCACCAGCCTTGCCTCGCCGCTGATGGCCGGCACGCTGGCCGTGGTGACGCAGGCGCGCCTGGCAGCCGGCAAGCCGCTGATCGGTTTTGCAAATCCCTGGCTGTATTCGGGCAAGATCGGCGCCACGCTGACCGCGTCGGGCATCAACGATGTGTTGCCGCCAGCCCATCCGGTGGCGCTGCTGCGCGGCTATGCCAACGACCTCACGCGCGTGCGGGTGGTGACGGTGAACTCCTCGCCGCTCAACATCGAGACGTCGCCGTATTCGCTGTTCATCTGTTCGTCGAAAATATGTGAAGGGCTCAACGACATCTTCAACTACACGACGACGGGGTATGACGATGTGACCGGGTTGGGCGTGCCGTATGCGCCGGCGCTTGTCACGCAATAAGAAAGCAAGTTCTTCTTTTTTGAAAAAAAGAAGCAAAAAACTTTTGGTCTGAAAGGCGGGGGAGAAGAGTAACCTTCTCCCCCGTTTTACTTAGGGGTTGCTGGGTGATTGCGGTGTGCCGGCGACGGGGCCGGCGGCGTCGATGAAGGACTTGACGATCGGCGTGCCCACACCGGTGGACACGTTGTAAGTGGCGCTGATGTTGCTCGGGATCAGCCCATTCCAGCCGGGGATCAGCGTGTGGAACGCCCGGCGTCCGCCCTTCGCCTGCGCGGCCGCAAGCTTGTAGATGTAGCTGTTGAGATTGCCCATCCGTCCGTTCTTCTCCACCAGCAGCGCCACCGCGCTGGCAAATTCCGGCGAAGACACGCTGGTGCCGATCACGCCGTAACGCCCGCCGTTCAGGGCCACGATGTAGTAGCTGCGATCAGTGTTGCCGTTGCCGTTGACGGCGAGGTTGCCGCCATTGCACACGCCCAGCTTCATATTGTAGTCGGACGCGCCACCAGGGCAGCCGCCAACCTGCATGCCGATATCAGGCGTCATGCGCATCGTGGAACCCGTGGTCACCAATGACTGATACGTCGGTGCGGCAAACACCACGCTCGCGCCGCCGCCGGCACCCCACACACCGCCCTTCACCGTTGATCCGTTGCCGAAGCCGTAAGGATCGTATGGGAAGCGCTGATCGGCCCAGGCGTTCTCGCCGGCATAGGTGGAGTTCAACGTGCCCACATCATAGACGGTCACCAGATTGGTGCCGCCCACGCCCGTCACGGCCGGATCCGTCGCGGGCGAGGACGCGCCAGCCTGGAACACGCCGTTTTT
>CAZZYR010000204.1:0-5192 GCA_964658235.1 uncultured Acetobacteraceae bacterium
CCCGTCCAGCTTCAGCTTGGGATACGCATCCACGGTGATCGTCACATGCTGCCCCGGCCGCATGCGCGCCAGCTGGTTCTCCTTCATGTTCGCCGTGATCCACAACTCCGGCGACACGATCGAGAACACCTGCTGGCCGGGCGTCACGTAATTGCCCTGCTCCACGTTGCGCCGCGTGATCCAGCCGTCCTGCGGTGCGCGCAGGATGCACCATTCCAGGTTCAGCTTCGCCGTCGCCACGTTGGCGTCCGCCTGTGCGGTGCTGCCCTGCAGCTGCTTCACCTGCGCGGTGCTTTGCGCCACGTTCGGCTGCACCGGCGTGGCGATCGCCACGGCGGCCTGCGCCTGCGCCACCTGGGCTTCGGCGGAGCGCAGCGCGGCCGTGGCATAGTCGATCTGCTGGCCGGTGGTGGCCGCCCGGGAAATGGATTGCTGGCGCCTGAAATCGGTTTGCGCCTTGAACAGATTGGCTTCGGCGTCCTGCAGCTGGGCACGTGCCTGCTGCAGGCGGGCGGGGAAATTGACCTTGGCCACTTCCAGGCCGCGGTTGGACGCCGCAAGCTGCCCCTGTGCCGCGGCCAGCGCGCCTTGGGCCTGCTCCAGGCTGGCTTCGTATTGCCTGGGGTCGATATGGATCAGCGGGTCGCCCCGATGCACGAACTGGTTGTCCGTGACATCCAGCGAGATCACCTGGCCTGTCACGCGCGGCGAAATCGTCACCGCGCGGCCGTCCGTATAGGCGTCGTCCGTCGTCTGAATGTCCTTGGTGGACTGCCAATAATAGATGCCACCAGCCACCAGCCCGATCAGGATGACGATCATGCCGATGCGGACAAAAGGCCGCGCGCGGCTGCGGCGCTCGTCCTGCTTGCGGTCGGCTTCCACGTCGCGGCGCTTGTCGGCATCAGACTGTCCGGGTTTGGCCTCGCTTTGCTTGGCGTCCGGATCGGGTTTCTGATCAGGGGACTGGGGTTCGCTGTCGGCCATCTCTGGGTCTCGCGGTTGCTGACCGATCGGTTCGGTCAGACTGTGGTGCACGGGCGGGGTTGCCACGGTCAAGCGTGGCGCGTGTGGGGCACGATCTCTATTCCGTGAGAACCGGCTGGAGCGGCTCGGGTTCACTCACGAACGCCTGGGTGCGGACGAGGCGCGCGTAAAGGCCGTCCTGCGCCATCAGGTCCGCATGTGTACCCTGTTCGGCCGCCCGGCCATCCGCCATGGCCACCACCAAGTCCGCGTCCCGCACGGTGGACAGCCGATGCGCGACGATGATGGTCGTGCGGCCGGCGCGCAGATGCGTCAGCGCGAGCTGGACCGCTGCCTCGCTCTCCGCATCCAGCGCGCTCGTCGCCTCATCCAGCAATAGAATGCGGGGATTGCGCAACAGGGCGCGCGCCAGCGCAATGCGTTGGCGCTGGCCGCCGGACAGTCTATCCCCGCCAGTGCCAACGCGCGTGGACAGCCCATCCGGCAGCGCGCGGATGAAACCCGCCGCCGCCGCCGCCTCGGCCGCGTCCCACACCTGGGTTTCCGTCGCCTGCGCGCAGCCCATGGCGATATTCGCGCCCACCGTGTCATCGAACAGCATCACGTCCTGCCCAACATAGGCGATCGCGTCCCGCAGGCTGGCCAGGGTCACGCCACGAATGTCCGCGCCGTCCAGCAGGATGGCGCCGCCAGTCACATCCTTCAGGCGCGGGATCAGCGTCAGCGCCGTGGACTTTCCCGCGCCGGATGCGCCCACCAGCGCGATGGTCAGCCCCGGCCGGGCTTCGAAACTGAGGCCGCGCAGGCCCATCCGCCCGTCCGGATAGGCAAACGAAACGTCTTCGAAAATCAGGTGCCCGCGGCCCGGCGGCAGCGGCGCCGCCCCGGGCAAGTCCAGGATCGTGGCCGGCTCATCCACCACGGCAAACACCCGGACCAGCCCGGCCATGCCCTCCTGCAACGCGGAATTCAGCGCCCCCAGCGCGCGCACCGGGCGCGACGCCAGCAGCAGGGCGGCAACGAAGCCGGTGAAATCCCCCAGCGTGTTGCCGCCATTGGCCGCCCGCCAGCCGGCAAAGCCGAGCACCGCGGCCACCGCCACCCCGCCGAGCACCTCCAGGAACGGATCCACGCGCGCCCGGCTGCGGTTCATCCGCAGCAGTGACCGATACAGCTGCTCGAACATCTGGTTGGCGCGGCGGCGTTCGGAGTCCTCCAGCCGGTAGGCGCGTACGGTGCGGGCCTGCGCGAAGCTCTCGTTCAGCAGGGTGGCGGTCTCGCCCATGCGCTCCTGCATGCCGCCGGACGCGCGGCGGACCCGCTTGCCCACCCGCTGGATCGGCAGTGCTGCCAAAGGATACAGGCACGCGGCAACCAGGCTGAACTCCCAGTCCAGGTAGAACATGGTGCCCACCAGCCCCACCACGGTCACCACGTCTCCAATGGCATTCACCGCGCGGATCATCGCTTCGCGGATCGTCGCCGCGTCCGTGGTGAACCGTGCCGCCAGCGCCGCCGGCGCCTCCCGTTCCATCCGTGCCAGGTCGGAACTGACCAACTGGGCGAACATGCGTTCCTGCAGCTCCCGGATCACCACCAGGACAAGCTGCTGCACCAGCACGGTCTGGCCATATTGCGCGGCCGCCTTCGCGGTGGTGATCACCACCACCAGCGCCGGGATCTGGTATAGGATGCGGGAATCATGCGCCTCGAGCATGCTGAGCGCTCGCTGGATCACCACAGGATAGACCGCTGTCAGCGCGGCCATCACGGCGGTCAGCAGCAGCACCAGCAGAAGGCGGAGGCGATGGTGGCTGATGTGCTCGCGCCAAAGGCGCAGCATCATCACGCGTGTCGTGGTCTCGGTCTGCATCGGGGCGCGTGTATCACGACTCAAGCTGTTTGCGCGTGCCCGGCGATGCTGGGAAAGCCGCCGCGCGATCAGCCCTTCGCGGCCGGCTTCCCGTCATCCGGGCCCGCAGGGGTCGCGGCGGCGGTCGTGTCTGCCTGGTCCGCCGCCTTGGCCTGCTCCGTGGCTCGCAGGTGCCATAGCCGCTCATGCGAGGCCATCAGCGGGGCCACGATCGCCTCCCGCCGGTCCGGGCGGGGCGCGATGCGCAGCAGGACGAGCTCCAGCGTCACCAGCAGGTCCGCGGCAACCGAAAGCTCATGCTCCTCGCATGCATGATCGAACGCCGCCTGAATCTTGTCGCTCAGACGGCGGCTGTAGCGCTCCTGGTCCGGGGTGGCCGTTATCGTTTGAGACATCTCGTCGTGACCAGTCGTTCGCGGCGACAGAAGATCGCAGAAAGAAACAGAATGGCAGAAAGCCTGGCCGCGTCATAGCCCGTCCTGCGCATGCCCGCCTTTCCGCCTTTCACGGGCACCTGGCCGGCGGGTGTATATCCAGCTGGTCCAGATGGCCGTCCATCTGGAAATCGCCGAAGTTCATTGCCAGGGCGTCCGCCACGCCGTTGGCATAATAGGTCATCCCGATCTCGTAGCTCGGCGTCTCGGCCGCCTTTGTCCGGTCGAAGAAGGCGATATGGACGTGGCCGTAGGGCAGGGACGCTAGCGCCGCCCATTTCGGCGGGGATTTCTGCGCCGCAGGCTGCTTCCACGTCTCGATAGTGACGAAGGTGTCCTGTGCCCCGTCGGCGCCGGTGCCGTCGAAGAGCGGCACGGCCAGGAACTTGCGGCCCGCGGCGGCGGCATCCAGCAGCGCACTGGTATGGGCCATCGGCAGCAGGGTTCCGTCCGGCAGCAATGCGCTCGTGTGCTGCGGACTGGTGAAGTCAGCCTGTCCCCGGCCGCCCAAATGCTCCAGCACCGCGGTGCCGTCCAGCTGCTCCGTCACAGCCTTGTCCGTCACCTGCTTGGTGTGGAAATCCAGATGCGTGCCGTCCTTACTCTCCAGCGTGGCGTAGTCGGACACCATGTGGACGTCCTGGCCGTCCTTGTTGGTGAGGTCGATCACCAGATGCTGGGCCGTGGTCCACGCGGTGCAGGTGTCCAGCACGTCATAGGTCATGGTGCCATGCGCAGCCACCACGTCCTCGGTCTTCGATGTGTCCAGCGTGAGCGTGTACACCGCCTTGTGGGCAGCCAAGGGCGCCGCATAAGCGGCCGGCGCGGCAAGCAGGAAGATGGCGGCCAGATGGCGCATGGATAAAGGCGGGCTCCGGAGGCGGGCGATGGGGGGATTTACCAGCAACCCCGCCGGCGGCGCCAGCCGGGGAGCCAGGCATCCACCAAGGCCGGGCAAGTTTGAAGGACGAATAGAAAGCAAGCAGTTCTTTTTTGAAAAAAAGAACCAAAAAACTTTTATGAGTTTAGTCCGCGACAGCACTGACAAAAGTTTTTTGCTTCTTTTTTTCAAAAAAGAAGGCCTTCCTCAAATGGGTCCACCCCATACCGCACCCCCATCAAACAAAGCCCATCAGGCGGCGCCGTAATGCCCGCCGCCGCGCGATCCCGCGCCGCCAGCGCGGTCGCCACATCCCCCGCCCGCCAGCGCCCCTCTCCCACCAGCATCAACGTGCCCACCATGTTGCGCACCTGGTGATGCAGGAAACTGCGCGCCTCCGCATAAATCTCCACCAGGTCGCCCACGCGCACGATCTCCAGCCTGTCCAACGTACGCAGCGGCGAATTCGCCTGGCAGGAGCTGGCACGAAACGATGTAAAATCATGCTGGCCAATCAGGTGGTTCGCACCTTTCTGCATCGCCCCCACATCCAGCCGGCGCGGCAAATGCCACACCCGATTCGCCAGCAACGCCGCCCGCGCGGGCCGATTGAGAATCTGGTAGCGGTAGGCCCGGCCGGTCGCCGCAAAACGCGCGCTCCAATTGTCCGGCACGCCCACCGCCTGCAGCACGCAGATCGGATGTGGCTTCAGGTGATAATTCAGCGCCAGAACCAGCTTTTCCGGAGTCATCCCGCGCGCGATATCCGCGTGGACCACTTGGCCAGCGGCATGCACGCCGGAATCCGTGCGGCCGGCGGCCACCGTCGCCACCGGCCGGCCCTCCAGTCTTTCCATGGCGGATTCAAGAACGGATTGGATCGAGGCGCCGATCGCCTGGCGCTGCCAGCCGACGTAGCGGGCGCCGTCGTATTCGAGTTTGAGGGCCCAGCGCATTTAGGAAGGGAGCAGTTCTTTTTTGAAAAAAAGAACCAAAAAACTTTTATCTCTTTGAGTCG
>CAZZYR010000205.1:0-5186 GCA_964658235.1 uncultured Acetobacteraceae bacterium
TTTTTTGGTTCTTTTTTTTCAAAAAAGAACTACTTGCTTTCTATCACTTTTCTCGCGTCCTCCAGCCTATCGCTATACGCATCCAGCGCCGCCGCCGTAATGCGCGCGTATTTGTCCGCGTCTGCCCAGCGCCGCTCCTCGATCGCTTCGCGCACCGCCGGCAGCGTCTTGGCCTGATAGCCGGTGAAGCGTCCCGGCGCGTAAATCAGGTTCTTATACCAGGGACGGCTGGGAAGGCCCGCATCGGGTGCGAGGGTTTGGTCGATCGTCAGCATCAGCGCGTCAAGCTTCGCGACGCGGTCCGGAGGCAACGCGGCGCCGTTGCGCGTGAGTGCTGCATCGTAGGCGTGCGCGGTTTGCTTGAGATGAGCAACGGCGTTGTCCAGGGCTGCAAATTCCAGGAACGGCACGGGCCCGAGTGGCGCCGGTGGTTGCCCGTTCAGTGTGGGGTCCGCGGCAAGCTGGAAGACGTGGTCTCGCAGCAAGGCGGCCTGCTGCTCGGCAGCATGGCGTTCAGTGTCCGCCTGCGCCTTGACCTCTGTGAGGTATCCGGCGACGGCGTCGGCAAAGTCCGCTGCGTGCTGCAGCGGCAGCGGTGCGTCCGCCACGCGCAGCACCGCTCGGCCGACCGTTTTTGCCAAAAGCGCGTCATAGACGAAGCCGGGATCGACGAAGCGGCTGTGATGTTCCCAGGTGTCATAGGCGGAATGATACACACCGCCGGCCTCGCCTTCTCCACCGTAGCCGAAATCGAGTGCAGCCAGGCCGAGGTGCTGGAAGAACGCGGAGAAATCAGATCCTGATCCAAGCGCGCGGATCGGAAAATCATGCGCCGGATCGGCCGCCGCGCGGGCGTCCGCGGCAGCGTGCGCGGGAGCGCCAGGATCCAGCGCGTCCACACGCAGGCTGGCGCGCAGGCGGGTGCCGACGGAGACGTGGGTTTCCGGATCAGTCACGTCCGCCGCCACCTGGTTGACCAGATGGCGGAAATCCGGGCTGCCGCCCACGTCAAGGATGCCGCGGCCATTCTCGTCCGAATTGATGTAGATCACCGCATGCTTCTTCAGGTCCTCGGCATGCGTCTCCGCCCATTCGGTGGAGCCGACCAGCATCGGCTCCTCGGCGTCCCAGCTCGCGTAGATCAGCGTGCGGCGCGGATGGTAGCCGGATTTCACCAGGCCGCCGATGGCCTGCGCCTCGGCCAGTAACGCGGACTGGCCGCTCAGCGGATCGCTGGCACCGAACACCCAGCCGTCGTGGTGATTGCCGCGGACCACCCACTCGTCCGGCAGTTCCGTGCCGCGGATGGTGGCGATCACGTCATAGATCGTCTTCATGCCCCAGTCGGATTTCACCGCCAGATGCACGGGCGCCACGCCAGCCACGTGGTAGGTGATGGGCAACGCGCCGCGCCAACCCTCCGGCGCCACGGGACCTTCCATCACAGCCAGGAAATGCTGTGCGTCACCATAGGAGATGGGCAGAACAGGGATTTTCAGGATCGTCACCGCTTCGGCGCGCGTCAGCCGCTTGGCATCCTGTGTCGCGCCCACGCCGGGGGTGAGCGGATCGCCGGGATAGATCGGCATGTCCGCCACCGATCCGCGCTGGATTCCCTGCGGCGGCCGCAGCGGCCCGTCCGGATAGGTCTTGCCGGCCGCATAGCCGTCATCGGCGGGATCCGAATAGATGATGCAGCCGACCGCGCCATGATCCTGCGCGAGTTTCGGTTTCAGGCCGCGCCAGCCATGGCCGTAGCGCGCGATGGCGATCTTGCCGCGCATATCGATGCCCATGCGCTGCAAGGCAAGATAGTCGTCCTGCATGCCGTAATTCACATAGACCAGCGGCGCGGTCACATCGCCGTCGCCCTGGTAGGCGACGTAGGCCGGCAGCGCGCCGGCGGTGCGCGCGGAGGTGGCGTCGCCAGGCACGGCGCGCTCCTGCAACGTGGCGCGGAAAGGATTGGCGCCGGTGGTCTCAAGCACCTCGGAGATTGGGGTGGGATAGAGCACGTCGAATTGTTCGATATGCGCGTTCCAGCCCCATTTCTCGAATAGCGCGCGTTCGTAGTCCGCGTTCGCCTTGTCGTGCGGGGAGCCGACCTGGTTGGGCTGGCTCGCCATCTCCTTCATCCAGGCGCTGATGTCTTCGGGATGGATCGCGGCGTCGAAGCGCTGCTCGAGATCATTGGCGTGGGCGAGGGGTGTGCAGCGGAGGACCGCGAGGAGCACAGTGGCACTGGTGAGAAGGATCAGCTTGTGGCTCATGCGCGTGGTGCTCCGGCTTGCGGCGCGCACTCAAGCAAGACTCGACACAAGAGGCTAGCCCGGACGGCCGGCCGACTCTGCGCTCAGGAGGGTGGCGGGATGGCGCGGACGGCCACGCGCACGCGGCCGGTGTTCGAACCGCGGGTCACCAGCAGCGAATCCCTGCCAGTGTGCGCATACACGATCACTGGACCGGCGGGCAGCGGGGTAATCTGCGTACTTTCCACGAGCCGCGCTTCAGTATGGCCGACACTGGCTACATCGGAGGCGATCACCAGGAAGGTCTCGCCGGGGCGGCGGCGCAGCAGGGCGCTGACCGCGCCGCCACGGTTGACGAACGCTGCCCTGCCGACACGGCGCAGCACGTGTCCATCAGCGCCAAGCAGCAGCATGCGCGGCGTGAAGACCTGGTCTCCCCATGTCTCGCTCGCCACCGAGACCTGATACGGGGCGGCGGTGTCTGGCAGAGCGAAGGCGGTGTAGAGGCTGGCGCCCTCCGCATCGCGCATGCAGGCGGTGCTGGCATCGAGCGTGACCGCCACCGGATCGGCCTCCAACACCAGAGCTGGCGCCGCAGCCAGGACAGGTTCCGACGCGCAGGGTGCGCTGCTGAGATCCACCGGTGGCGGAGGCGGCACGGGCGTGCAGGCGCCAATGACCAGGGCCACAGCCGCAAGAAGAAGCGAGAACCGCATCGCCTAGTCGTGCAGCAATTGCGCGACGGAGCCCGCGGATTGATGAAAGGCCACCTGCATACCCTGCGTCGTGCGCGGCGGGTCTGCCATCAATGCGTCGAAATCAGGGAAGGCGTAGTCTGGATCAGGAGCGATCGCGATCTGCTTGCCGTTCTGCGCGAGCGGATTGTAGGCGATCGTCTCTTGCATCAGCACCGCCATGTCGCTGGCCCGCACCAGACGGCACTTCAAGCGCAACGCCGGCCGGTATGGCTCGGACGAGCCAATCCCCGCGGCCATATAGCCATAGGCGGGTACAACAACGTCGAGATAGGCGTCCGCGCCGCCGGGCACCGGAGGATAGGTTTTCAGGTAGTCGCCGTCCGGCCGGGGAACCTGCAGGAATTGCACCTTGTAGCCGCTGGCGCCCAACGCGGTGCCCAACTCCTGACTCATCGCGCCGCCGGCGACAAAATGTTGGCCGGCCAGCAGGCGTTCCATGCCGCCCTCGCGGTGGGCCGCCATGCCAGCATCCACCAGCGCGCCGATGAGGCCGAAGCTTTGGCCCACGCTGCTGGCCAGCATGACCGCCGGCGTTGATGGCGTTTGCGGGGTGACAACCGCGATGGTCTTGATGCTGCCGGCCTGGGAGGCGTCGAACGCCACCTCGTTCTGTGCGCAACCTGCGGCCAACAGTATGATGGCAGCACCCGCGATGCGGCCAAGCAAGCGTGTCGGCATCCGTCAACTCCAAGAATGACGGAACCAAACGTTACGCCTTCGTGTTGGAGTTACCGACTATGCCGGTATGTCGCAAGCGAAATTATCACGCTGGCGTGATCGCGGAGCGGCGGGCCTGAGCCGCCAACAACGTGTTTTCCAATAAACAGGCGATCGTCATAGGCCCCACGCCGCCCGGCACAGGCGTAATCGCGCCGGCATGGTCCAGGCACTCGTCAAACGCCACGTCGCCCACCAGCCGGCCGTCCGGCAGGCGGTTGATGCCGACGTCGATCACCACGGCGCCGGGCTTGATCCAGTCGCCGCGGACCATTTCCGGGCGGCCCACCGCGGCCACCACCACATCCGCGCGACGGCACTCGCCGGCGAGGTCGCGGGTGCGGGAATGCGCGATGGTGACTGTGGCATCGGCCGCCAGCAGCAGGCTAGCCACCGGCCGGCCGACGATCGAAGACCGGCCAAGCACGATGGCGCGGGCGCCGGGCAACGCAGCGCCAGACGCGGCGAGGAGCCGCATGACGCCAAGCGGCGTGCAGGGCGCCAGTTCGGCGACACCGCCAGCGAGGCGGCCGACGTTGAGGGGGTGGAAGCCGTCCACGTCCTTCGCAGGATCAATCGCATGCAGAACAGCGTCCGCGGAGACGTGATCCGGCAGCGGAAGTTGGACCAGAATGCCGTCCACGGTTGCGTCCGCGTTCAGGCCGGCGACCACGTCCAGGATGGCGGCTTGGGACGTGTCGGCGGGCAGGCGGATCGTGCGGGCGTCCAGCCCGGCCTCCCGCGCCGCGCGGTCCTTGGAGCGGACATAGACAGCGCTGGCGGGGTTTTCGCCAACCAGGACCACGGCCAGGCCGGGCTTGAACCCAAGTGCGGCGGCACGCGCGGCCACGTCGGCGCGCAATTCGCCCGCGAGGACGCGGCCATCCAGGACAGAGGCAGTCAACTTGCCCGCGTCCAGGTATTGTTCATTCAGCTTGCGTTCCGGAGCATGGCACCCACGACCGCGTTTTCAATGTCGGTAATAAGTGGAATAACAACATACGAGATCAGGAGTAGCACAACCAAAAAACTGAGATCGACTCCGCCAAAATTAGGAAGAACGGCGCGAATAGGTCTGAGAGCGGGGTCAGTTACCTTGTAGAGGAAGTCGTTGATCGACCAAACAATCCGGTTGCGGCTATCCAGCACACCAAAAGAGACAAGTGTGCTGATAATCGCGTACGCGATTAGGGCGTAGTAATACAGCACAAATAATTCTTTGATAAGTTCGAACAGGCCTGGAACGACTTGCAATTGGACCTCACGTGCGGCCGGCGGAAGCTAGCCGCGCGGCGCCTCGCGGGCAAGCAGCCACAATTCGTTTGCGGAAGGCCACTTGACGCTCGCAAACCCGTCTGAGCATTGTCCGGCCCTCGCACGGCGAGGGGTGCGCCTCCGGCTTTTTTGGGGGGCTGTAGCTCAGTTGGTAGAGCGCCTCGTTCGCAATGAGGAGGTCAGCGGT
>CAZZYR010000206.1:0-5167 GCA_964658235.1 uncultured Acetobacteraceae bacterium
CGAACCAAGGCTTTCCGAGTCAGAGTCGGAAGTTCTACCGCTAAACTATCCCCCAACACGGCGCGGGTGGCGCGGTGTGGTGCGGGCGGAGCTAACACGGGTGGCTGGCTGGCTGCAACCGGGGATGGGGGCGGCGAGGTTATCTTATCTTGCTTTAGGGCCACCAAGTGGTTGACACTGGCTGCTTCCAGGACGCGGAGGTCCGCCGGTTGGTCATGTACAGCGAGCCAGCTCTGCCTCTTTCGACCGCGCCGGCGCGGCACCGGGACGTGCGCGCGGATGGCATGGCGTTCGCCGCGCTGGATTTGGGCACCAACAACTGCCGGTTGCTGATTGGCGCGCCCACGCATGACGGGTTCCGGGTGCTGGACAGCTTCTCCCGCATCGTGCGGCTGGGCGAAGGGCTGCAAGGCTCCGGCGTTCTGAGCGAGGCGGCGATGGAGCGCACGCTGGGCGCGCTGCAATCCTGCGCGGCCAGGCTGGGGCGGCGGCAGGTGCGCGGGGTGCGGGCGATTGCCACGGAAGCGTGCCGGCGGGCCACCAACGGGTCCGCGTTCCTGCAACGCGTGCGGGCGGAAACGGGCCTGGCGTTCACCATCATCTCCACGCGGGAGGAGGTGGAGCTGGCGCTGGAGAGCTGCGCGCCACTGCTGCGCGGACCTGGCCGCAGGGCGCTGCTGTTCGATATCGGCGGCGGCTCCACGGAGCTCGCCTGGGTGCGGCTGTGCCCTGGCCGGCCGCCGGAGCTGATCGGCTATGACAGCCTGCCGGTGGGTGTGGTGACGCTGGCCGAACGCTTCGGCCATCATGGCTTTGAGCCGGCCGGCTACGCGGCCATGATGGAGGACGTGGCCGAGCGCCTGGCGGCTTTCGAGCGCATCCACTGCATCGGGCATGAGATCCGCATGGGCGGCGTGCGGCTGCTGGGCACGAGCGGCACGGTCACCACCCTGGCCGGCGTGGCGCTGCGGCTGCCACGATACCGCCGGCCGATGGTGGACGGCGTGGATCTGGACGAGGCGTCCGTCAGTAGCGCGATTGCCTTGCTGCGTGGGCTGGGGCGGGAGGGGCTGGACCAGCACCCCTGCGTGGGGCCGGAGCGGTCCGATTTCGTGCTGCCGGGCTGCGCCATCTTCGAGGCGATCCGCGCGGTTTGGCCGGTGGGCGGGGTGACGGTGGCGGATAGGGGATTGCGGGAGGGGATGCTGCTGCGGATGATGCGGAATGGAAACAGAAGGCAAGGCAGGCAAGCGGTTCTTTTTTGAAAAAAAGAACCAAAAAACTTTTGCGCCTGTCGGTCACGGGAAACGGGCGCTAGACAGGCTTATGCCGGATAAGAAGTCGCCTTCCACGAACAATGCGCGCGGGTTGTCCGTGATGCTGAAGACGTCGCGCGGGCGCAGTCCGGCGCAGCAGCGCTGGCTGGCGCGGCAGCTGAACGATCCGTATGTGGCGGCGGCGCGCGCGCAGGGGTTCCGGTCCCGCGCGGCGTTCAAGCTGATCGAGCTGGATGACCGGTTCAAGCTGATCACCAAGGGCTGCCGCGTGTTGGACCTGGGTGCTGCCCCAGGCGGGTGGAGCCAGATTGCGCTGCAGCGCGGTGCCGGCCAAGTGGTGGGGGTGGATCTGCTGCCAATCGAGCCGATTGCCGGCGCCACCCTGATCCAGGGCGATTTCGACGATCCGGACATGCCGGCGCGGCTGACGGAGCTGATGGGAGGGCCGGCGGATCTGGTGCTGTCCGACATGGCGCCGAACACCACGGGGCATGCGGCCACGGACCATATCCGGATCATGGGCCTGGCGGAGCTGGCGCTGCATTTTGCCGCCGGCATCCTGGCGCCGGGGGGCGCGTTCGTCGCCAAGGTGTTCCAGGGCGGTTCTGAAAAAGAGATGCTGACACCGATGAAGAAGCAGTTCGCCACGGTCAAGCACGCCAAACCACCCTCATCGCGCAAGGAGAGCAGCGAGCTCTACGTGGTGGCGCAAGGATTCAGGGGCTAGGCTTGGGCAGGACCGCCCTGCCCGGCTGGCTATCGCGCGCCGGGGCGTTTGCCGCGCTGCTGGTGGCCGGCTGCCAGGCTGGCGCGCCGCAGCAGTGCCGCATGGGGCTGGCAACGGACGTTCCGCTGCGTTTCGAGATGGGCCATCTGTTCGCCGCACCGCTGCTGAACGGCCGACCGACGAACATGGTCCTGGACACCGGCGCGCAGGGCACCACGCTGAGCAAGGAGGCGGCGGGCCGGCTGGGCCTGCCGCTGCTGGCACTGAATGGGTATGCGGAAGGCATTGGCGGCTCGGCCGGCCTTTACGGCTTCATGGCCGAAACCTATCAGATCGGCAGGCTGACAGGGCGGCACTTTCGGCTCACCGCGTCGGAGATGTCCCTGTCCTCGCCTGAGATTACCGTGGACGGCCTTCTGGGCGTGGACTTTCTGGCTGCCTACGATCTCGACCTGGATTTGCTGGCGCAAAAGGCAACGCTGTATGCCGCTGTGGACGGTTGCACCGCGCCAAGTTCGGCGTTGGATGGTTCGCTGTATGTCGTGCCTTTCGTGCATATCGATCCCCTTGATCCCCGCCCGCGGATCAATGTCGAGATCGGTGGAAAGACGTTGATCGCGCTGGTGGATTCAGGCTCCGATGACACCGTTATCTTCCGCAACGCCGCGCGCCGGCTGGGGCTGGAGATCAGCCAGTTGACGGCGGACCCGCATTACCTCGCCCAGGGCGTGGGCCCACGCACGCCGGACGCGGCGCGCCATGTGATGGAGACGCCGATCAGCGTCGGCGAACTGACGATCCAGAACATGCCTGTGAGCATCATAAACCAGCGCTCCACGGACGAGGTGGACATGCTTCTTGGTTTGGATTTCCTGATGCGGGTTCATGCGTGGTTTTCGTTCTCCTCGCACACGCTGATCCTGCAGTTTCCGCCACGGCCTTCGCCACACGCCCCGTCTTGAAGCGGACACATCAGGAAGGACGCAGTCCTTTTTTGAAAAAAAGGACCAAAAAACTTTTATCAATTGAGTCCGCGAAGCACTGACAAAAGTTTTTTGCTTCTTTTTTTCAAAAAAGAAGGCCTTCCTTGCACTGCGCCCCGAGCGTGACCGCGCCGCTTGTAAGTTCGGTATCGAAGCTCATCGAGTCCGCCAGCGCGCGGCCCGCCCGGCCGATGCGCTGGGCCGCGGCATCGTGCGAGACGAGCCAGCGCACGATGCGGCTCAGGTCACTGAGATCCGACCGCACGGGTATGAAATTCTCCCAGGGGACGAGCCGGTCGTAATACCATTGGCGCCAGCCTTCCGGGGAGGTCACCTTCAACACAGGGCAGCCGGTCAGCAGCTTCTGGAACAAGCCGCTCCAGGCGTTGGTGTGGCCGTCGATATCGATTTGATAACGGAACTGCTGGAAGTCGGTCATGTCCACGCGCGGGCGCATGAGGCCGCTATTGGGGATTTCCTGGCGCGCGGGATCGTCTGGTGCCAATTCAAGGTCGGACAGGCCCACATCGAACAGCTCGGGATGGTCGTCCAGGGCAAGTTGGCAGAGCAGGGCGCGCGGTTTGCCACGCCAACCCAGCGCGGGGTCGATCGGGCGGCCGGTGGTGGAGCCGCGCCAGAATGCGATCTTGCGGCGGTTGTCCCACGGCACGGGCGACTGCGCGAAATGCGCGCGCGCCCGTGCGTGGCCTTGCGAGCGCAGGAAATCCGCGTCCGGGACAAGCGCGAACTGATCCGATCTGGCGCAGAACGCGACGCCGGGGGCCGAGGGCGCGTCGCCGATGTTGAGCATGAACGTGCCTGGCGCCAGCAGGCCGAGTTCGAAGCAGCGGCGGAACAGCGGCAGCGTGGCGGCCAGGCGCCAGATGTAGAACGGCAGATGGCGCGAGACATATGCCGTGCGGGACAGCACGAACAGCACCGAGGCGGCGTTTGTCCGGCACAGGAGCGTGTTTTCGAACCAGGATGGCGCGCCAGGCGGATTCATTTCGACCGCGATCTCCGGGGCGCCGCCGCAGGCCAGGGTCAACACGCGCGAGATTGTTTCCAGATCGTTGCAATGAAGTGCCGCGACGCAGGCTTGCTGGCGGGCGTGCAGGTCCGTGCCGATGCCGGGTGTTGCGGCGACCAAGTCGCGAAGCTGCGCGCGGGCAGCGTCCTGCCGGCCCTCCGCGGCATTGAGGCGAATGGCGGCGATGCGCTGGTCGAAGGATGCCGGTTTGAGCGCCGCGGCGGCCCATTCCGTGCGCATTGCTTCGGTGACAAACGGGGTTTCCATGGCTGGTCTGCAGATCACCGGGAAGACGGAGGGTGTGTCTAGGCGAGCGACCTTGCAATATACGGCGGCAAACGGAAGCTGCCTGCGTGGATTTCCGGCGTCCAGTAGTCAGACAGGCCGGCGATGCCGGCGGCCTGCGCGCGGCCGCGGATGACGTCCGCGTCCTGCGGCGCGAAAGCTGCGTCCTTGCTGGCGATGCCAAGCGCCATCAGCCCGCCGACATAGGTGGGCACGGCGGCGACATAGGCGGAGACGACGGGGAAAAATTTCCGGCGGCGCGCGCTGGTGTCGCGCAGCTCGTCCGCCTGCATGAACGGCACACCGCATTGGTTAACGATCAGGCCGCGCGCCGACAGAATCCGTGCGCAATCGGCGTAGAAGGCGTCACTGAACAGCACTTCGCCCACGCCGGCTGGATCGGTGCTGTCCACGATGATCACATCGAAGCTCGCATCCGGCGCGCGGGCGACGTAATCGATGCCGTCGCCGGTGATGATGTCCGCGCGCGGATCCGTCCAGACGGCGCCGCCGATCATTGGCAAAAACTCTCGCGCCAGGCGCATGACCTCGCCATCGATCTCCACCATGACCGCGCGTTCCACGCCGCGATGCATCAGCACGCGGCGCAGAACGCCGCCATCGCCGGCGCCGATGATCAGCACGCGGCGCGCGTCACCATGCTCCAGCAGCGGCACGTGGCCGAGCATTTCCTGATAGACGAATTCGTCGCGTTCGGTGATTTGGATACAGCCGTCCAGCACCATGACGCGGCCGTGACTGGCGCTTTCGAAGATGACGATGTCCTGGAAGTCGCTGCGCACGCAGGCGAGCTCGCGCACGACGAGGAATCGCTGGCCCCAGGAGGGGTACAACGTTTCGTTGA
>CAZZYR010000207.1:0-5142 GCA_964658235.1 uncultured Acetobacteraceae bacterium
CCTACGCCACCGCCAAATACGCCCAAACCAAGCTCGGCCTCGCCGCAGCCGCGCGCGGCCACCCCATCCTCATCGCCCGACTCTTCAATCCCGTCGGCCCGCACATGCCCCCAAACCTCGCGCTGCCCGCCTTTGCCCGCCGCATCGTCCAAGCCCCGCCAGGCGGCACCATCCGCACCGGCGACCTCACCGCCGCCCGCGATTTTCTCAATGTCGCCGAAGCCGCTCGCCTCCTCATTGCTCTGGCCAACCTCCCCAAATGGCAAGCCCCCATCATCAACATCTGCTCAGGCACCACCCACCGCCTGGCGGACCTCCTCGCCCAGATGATCGCCCTTAGCGGCACCAGCCTCCACGTCGAAACCGATCCGTCCCTGCTCCGCCCAGGCGACATGCCAAGCCTTGCCGGCAGCACCGCCCGCCTGCAATCCTGGGAACTCACCCCCGCCCCACCCGATTTCACCACCATCCTCCCCGCCCTACTTGCCGAAGCCCGCAGCGCATGACCCAGCCCCGCATCGCCATCTACACCGCGGCCTTCGGCGGCTACGACCAGCTCAAGCCCGCAATACTCCAGTCCCTGCCTGCCGACTTCTTCTGCTTCACGGACGGCGCCGGCATTGCGGCGCGCGCCCCCTGGATCATCCGCCGCTCCAGCGCCCGCCCAACCCTGTCGCCCCGCATGCGCGCCAAATGGTTCAAGATGCACCCCCACATCCTATTCCCCCAAGGCAAGCTCCCTCTCGCCACGCATTGGCCCTTGGCCCTCCGCCGCCGCGGACAACGCTACGCCTTCACCATCTGGATCGACGCCAGCCTTGAAGTCGTCAGCCCCCATTTCGCGCGCGACCTCATCGCCCAGGTCACCCAGGCCGGCCTCGCCGTCTTCCCGCATCCAGACCGGGACTGCATCTTCGACGAAGCCGTCGCCTCCACCCATTGGGCCAAATACGACGGCCAACCCCTCCTCGACCAGGTCGAAACCTACCGCCAGGAAGGCTACCCCGCGCACGCCGGCCTCACCGCCAACGGCGTCCTCGTCCGCAACGCCGCCGCCCCCCACCTCCCCGCGCTGGACGAAGCCTGGTGGCAAGAAACCCTCCGCTGGTCCACCCAGGACCAACTCTCCCTCCAACCCGTCTGGTGGCGCCGGGGTCTTTCCCCAGACGTCATCAACGCCGGTCTCTGGACCAATCCCTGGTTCAGGTATCACCCGCATCCGAACGAGGAGGGAATCCTGCCGCAGTACAGGTAAGCAAGCAGTTCTTTTTTGAAAAAGAGAACCAAAAAACGTTTGCGATGGAGACCGACGGTGGAAACATGGTTGCCAGCGCAGTATATATCTTAAACGCGGCGCCCGTCTTATCCACTTGATCGACCAAAGCGGTCGTTCGTGCGGCAATTAGCCTTTTACATCTCCTCGTCAGGTTTCTTTTTCAGTGCGACATTGGACGAAATCCCGCTCCGTAAGTCCGGCGAGTTATTGGCTGGCGCGATCCCGGTTTTAATCGCAATGGCTTTGACATGTCCGCCCAAGTTTGTTGAAGCAATTAACTGCTTCCAAGACGCGTTGCCTACGACGACAGCAAGAAACAACCCAGCTGGTAAATCAACCAAGGCGACCCGCCCGCCCTCACGCTCTTGCCGCGAATACCTACCGAGGCATTGGACGGAATGGCGACAGCGGCCAAACAGGCCGACAGGCTCTCGCACAGTGCCGCCGGCATGACTTTGCTTACCTTAAAAGTCTCACTGACCGCACAAGCGGTCGTTAGAGCCGATTGGAAGGACGGCCATGGGCCAACCCATCAACTGGGAGGATAAACAAACTGTTACGTGATGATTGTACGTGTGGTGGCACGGGTCTTCGGCAGCTAGGTCATCTGCAGTCTCACACCGTCACGCCAATAGCTGACATCGGCTCCGCACCCCGCTATGCTGTCCCGGACATCCCGCGCTACCAGGCCCGGGCACCACAGGGAGGCTTCACTTGATCCATCGCTTACTTCTCAGCGCTGCACTCTCCGCCGCCGCCATCGCCCCAGGACTGGCCGCCACCGTGAAATTCCACGCGGTGCTCGCCGGCACCTCCGAAGTGCCTCCGGCCAAATCCGCCGGCTCCGGCGCCGCGGACGCCACACTCGACACAGTCACCCATGTCCTGGACTACACCGTTACCTTCGGCGGGTTCGCCAGCCCCGTTACTATGGCCCATTTCCACGGTCCGGCTCCGGTCGACAAGAACGCCGGCGTTGCAATCCCACTTGGCATGTCCCCCACCAGTCCCATTCACGGAACCGCCACGCTCACCGCCGAACAACAGCAGCAGCTGCTCGCCGGCCTGTGGTATGTTAACGTTCATACCGCCAGCCATCCAAAGGGCGCGGCGCGTGGCCAGATGGTGCAAGCGCAGTAAGGCAAGGCCCTTTTTTGAAGAAGAGAAACAAAAAACTTTTGTCAGTGTGGTCGCGGGCACCATAAACAAAAGTTTTTTGTTCCTTTTTTTCAAAAAAGGAATACTTCCTTCGACTCATCTAATGATGCCGCCGCGCCGCCCGCACAACCGAAGGCGGCACCGGTAAAATTGCCGGCGGCAAAGGCTCTAGCACCGGCGGTGGGGGCACCGGATCCAGCAGAACGAAATCCCCGCCGATGGAGCCATGCAGGCGGGACCGCCCACGCCCGGTGATCGGGTCGATCCGGACGCGCAGCGTCTCGCCATCCGGCACGTCCAGCACGATGTTGGCGGAAACCACCGCGGATTCGGCTGTTACCGTCCGCAGGTTTTCCAGGCTGAATGGCGCGTCTCCCAGAGCCCAGAAAATCTGCATGGCCTCATGCGGCTCCGCCACGCAGGACAGGCGCAATTGCACCTTGCCGCCGCCGCCCAGGATCAGCGGCAGCAGAAGCTGCGGATCGTCCTCGAACGCTTCAACCTCGATCCACTGATCGGCCAGTTTCGTGGTGCATCGCAAACTCTCCAACTCCATTGCGCAAAGTTGTACGATTCGGGTGGCATGCGGAGCGTGTGCCATGCTGCCGCCCGCGGCTGGTCGGCGGCGCAGTTCCCGCTGCACTTCGTCCAGGTGTACGCGGCCGGCGAACACCTCCGATTGCAGCACATTGATCTGCCCCATCAGGGCGTTCACCGTGGTGGTCTGGTATTGCCCGCGGACCAGCTCCCCAACCTGGTTCATCATGCGATAGATCATGTTGCTGGCTGTCTCGTTCGGCATCTGGTTGCCACGGAACAGACGCTCGGGCGGCGCGGGGTGGAAGCGAGCAAGCTTGATCATGCGGGCCTGCAGCGCCTGGAGTGACGCTTCGGCCCCGCTCCAGTCATGCCCTTCGCCGGCAATCATCCGCGCCAGTGTGGCGCGCATCGTCGGAAGTTCCGTGGTACAGGCCTGATCCCGCCGCATGCAGAACGGCACGCTGGGCTCCAGCTGCGTGTGGTAGCAGCCCACGCACGGCAGGTCGCTCACCAGCGGCCAGACTCGGCTGGCCTGCCAAGCGCGGGTCAGCGGGTGGATGGCGCCGAAGAAGATGGCGGCGGGAACGCCGCATGCTTGCGCTACGTGACTCGGGAACGAGTCGATGCCGACGAAATACCCCGCCCTGGCAATCACGGCGGCCAGCTGGGTCAGCGAAAGTTTGCCCTGCAGGTCCATGAATTTTGCGGTGGCTGCGGTGCATAGCGCGGCGGACAGACGGTGTTCGCGCCCCACCAGGACCACCGTCTTGAAGAGTTGGCCGCAATGCGTCAGCAGCTCCGCGGCGGCCGCCGGCGACAAGGCGCGGCCCTCATGCGTGCGGTCGAATTCCAGATGCACCACCGCGTAGCTGCCGGCCGGCGGCAGGGACATCGCCGGCGGCCGCAGCGCCGCAAGCTTGCTGGCAAGGGCCGCGCGCGTGGCCGCGTCCGCCGGTGCCACGCCCAGCGTGCCGGCCAGCAAAGGATGGATGTTGAACGGCAGCGAGAAATTGGCTTCCCGCGTGGAGCGCAACGTCGCCAGTCCCTCCGATGGCTGGCTGGCGCGCAGCTTCATCACATCGGGTTCGGATTGCACCCGGATCCCATTTAGCCCCAGCCAGCCGAACAGCTCCGGGTGGCTGGTGTTGACGATCACCGCGCGGCGTTGCGCATCCGTCATCGCCGCCAGGCGCGCCAACAGATGCGGCAGCGCGCACATCACATCCCCCAGCCCGTCGCTCCACACATCGTAGATTTCAATATGTCCCACCTGGCCGCTGGCGAAACTTTCCCGCCAGTTGGCGAACAGCGCGGCCCGGTTATGTTCCAGGATGGAGGATTTCACCGGACTGGGCAGGCTGTTGAAGGAGGTGCTGCGCCAATGCTGGTGCGGCATGTCCACGAAGGCGATCCTGTATCCCAGTTGCTGGAACCGCAGGGACATGTCCGCGTCCTCGCACATCGCCCAGGCGAAATCCTCATGGAAACCACCCGCCTCGTCGAACGCCGATCTCCGGCACAGTAGCACGGAAGCTTCGCCATAGGTCAGCCCATGCAGATGGAAGGCGCCGGGCATCAGGCCGTTGCCGAACAGCGGATTGACATGGCGAGGATTTTCCTCCGCGGCCACACAGGCCACCGCCGGATCGGAGTCCAGCATGGCAATCGCCTCGGTCAGCCACGCCATGTGCGGAAACCCGATATCGTCATTCAGGATCAGCACATAATCGCTCGGCACCAGCGCTATATTGGCGTTATGGCCGCCGCCGAATCCGTTATTCGGCACGTCCGTGACAAGGGTGCAGGCGATGTCCGCAAACGCGGCATCCACCTCCGCCATCTGCGCGGCCACCGCTGTGAAGGAAACGCCGGGATCATTATTGCGGACAACGATGTGGCAGACGATACCAGCCTGCGCGGCGGCTTCCGCCAGCCAAGTGGGCAGCTCCCCCAGTTGCCGCAAAACGTTTTCCGGGCGCCCAAGGCTGAGTATGGAGACGATCAGCGTTTTGGGCGAAGTCCGCACGATAGTGGACGAAACGGTCATGGAATGTTTCTCCGGCGCTGCGCAGGAACAAGTAACGAACATCCATTGCCCGAAAGTTAACGCGGACGGGGTGCCCAGGGCTTGTGCCGCATGGCGGGGCCCAGTACGCGCAGAGCCATGT
>CAZZYR010000208.1:0-5119 GCA_964658235.1 uncultured Acetobacteraceae bacterium
CGTCCGCGTGCTGGCGAACGGCCTGCGCACCGCCGACATCATGGCCCCCGGCGCCGCCCGCGTAGGCACCGGCGTCATGGGCGAAGCCGTCCTCCGCGAACTTGACAAAGCCACGGCCTGACCCGGCGCACTGCCAGGCACGCCCAGCCAAGGAGCCACCGATGGGGGTTGCGGCCCCGCGCCCCCTCGGCTAAACCGCGCCTCTCGCAGCGGCACCCGTAGCTCAATTGGATAGAGCACCAGACTACGAATCTGGGGGTTGGAGGTTCGAGTCCTTCCGGGTGCGCCAACCACCATCGCCTCGTTCGGTCGCGCCATGACGCCGCGCGTCACTGCTTTCAGAACCGCGCTGCGTTGGGCAATGGCCGTCATCTTCCTGGGCGTCGGCATCGTCCACATCATGCGGCCGGAGGCCTTCCTGCCGATCGTGCCCGGGTGGGTGCCAAGCCCGCGTCTGACCATCCTGGCCACCGGCGCCTGCGAGGTGGCGGGTGCATTCGCCCTGCTCACGCGCCGCCTGCGCCGCGTCGCGGGCATCATGCTGGCGCTCTATGCCGTCTGCGTCTTCCCTGCCAACATCAAGCACGCCATCGACAATGTTCCGATCGGCGGCACGCAGCTGACCTGGTGGTATCACGCGCCGCGGCTTGCCTTCCAGCCGGTCATCGTGTGGTGGGCGCTGTTCTGTGGCGAGGTGATCGCCTGGCCGTTCAAACGCGCCGCCTGAGGCTTGCAAAGCCCCTGCAAGGCACCGACATTGCTCGACATCAGGGCGCCAGACTGGGCCCTGGCGTCGTCTCGCTCACTCGGAGGAGGCTGGTTTTGAGCACCCGCATGTTTACCTCGCCGCTGTTTCTCGGCTTCGACCATCTGGAACAGATGCTCGAACGTGCATCGAAGACATCTTCGGATGGCTATCCGCCGTACAATATAGAACAGACCGGTAATACCGCGCTGCGCATCACGCTTGCGGTCGCCGGCTTCACCATGGACGACCTGCAGATCACGCAGGAGGACAATCAACTGGTGATTCGCGGCCGTCAGGCCGACGATACGCAGGGCCGCGTGTTCCTCCACCGCGGCATCGCCGGTCGTCAATTCCAGCGCGCTTTTGTGCTGGCGGAGGGAATCGAAGTGGGGGGCGCCTGGCTAGATAGCGGCTTGCTGCATATTGAGCTGTCGCGTCCGCAGCCCGAGCCGAAAGTGCGCCATATCGAGATCGGCCGCCAGGACCGTCCGCGTGCGACGAAGATCGTGGAAGGCACAGGGGAGGCCTGAGACGGCGCATAGCCGGCTGGTAAATAAATCGACAGCCGCGGCGAATGCCAAACTTCCGGCGCAATCTTTGCTTATCTAAATATTAGAGCCGTTCCGTTTCAATACGGAGTGGCCGCCCGGCCCTCGCCTCCGCCGATCACCGGCAAAGGGACGTGAGCCGGTTTCGGAGTTCCTGACCATGAACATCGATCGTGACGACGACGCCCCGGACCAGCCCGTGATGGTTGCGTTCGACATCCGCCATGTGACTATCGACCAATTGGCCGCCCTTGGCGTCTCCCACCTTGCCTACGTGAAGCCCGTGTTGGTCAACGGCACTCGTGCCTTCGCCATTCACGGCGCGGATGGCACGCCCATGGCTGTCGCTGGGGCGGAAGACTTGGCCTTCGCCGCCATCCGCCAGCACGAAATGGTGCCCGCCCTGGTGCACTGAGCTCCCAACCGCCCCGATTGCGGCGCAGCCTGCCACCGCGCTAGGCAGGCATCCGGGGCGCAGTCGGGCGCTGCCTGTGGTGTCGGAGCTTCTATTTGGCCCAAGACGGGCGGCCGGCGGCCTGGCAGCTTAACATTGCCCCCTGGCTGGTTTGCGCGGCGATGCTTGGCGTGATGTGGCTGATATGGGGTGACTTTCTCCCCAATCGCGCCGGTCACCTGGGTGTCGATTACAGCTTCTGGCTGCCGCAGCTGTTAGCGGGCGATTTCTGGCATCTCCGCGCGCCGGCGCTTTCCATGCCGTGGTTCAACCCGTCGCAATGCGCCGGCGCACCTTGGCACGCAGATCCGCAGGGTGCCTACCTATCTGTCCCTCAGCTACTGACATTCGTTGTCCCGCCTTTGCGCGCCGTTCAGATCAGCTTTTTGGCCTACGCGGCGGGGGGGTTTGCGGGCACGTATTGGCTAGCAGCAAGATGCTTCGGTCTGAGCAGGGCAGCCAGCCTCCTGGCCGCCTGTCTGTTCACGTTGAACGGGTTTTTTGCGGCCCGCATGATGGTTGGCCATCTCAGTTTCGCGCCGTTCATGCTTGTCCCTGCCCTCACAAGCTGCCTGCTGGACCGGGCCGCGGATAGAATTCGCGCTTGTTTGGGTTTTGGCGCGCTGGTTGCCGTGATGATTCAAGCCGGGATGGCTGTGCTCGTCCTGCCTGCTTATTTCACGATGCTGATCGTGACAGTGATGCAAGCCCTCGCCACTGGCGCCGGCTTGCGCGTGCCTGCGTCGCGTTTGGCGGCGGGCAGCGTGCTGGGGCTTGCTTTGTGCGCCGGCAAGCTCGCGGCAATCTTTGCGCTGATGGCGCATGTCCCGCGTGACGCCTATCCCTTGCCCGGCCTGCCAAACCTTGCGGCCTCAGCCTGGCTGGCATTCCGCTGCCTGTTCCTGTGGCCCACCGCCAGTATGACCACGGAGCTTCTGAACAGCGCACTGATCCTGGAACCGCATGAATTCGATGACCGCGTGGGACCGGTGCCGTTGCTGCTGATGGCGTCCGGCTGGCTTGCCTGGCGGCGTCAGCCTCGCGCCCAGGCCACACGCAACGATCGGCTGTTGTGGGATTCGCTCGTGCTCTTGCTGATCGTCCCCCTGGCGCTGAACACATACGCGCCCTACTGGACTGCGCTGCTAAAGCATATTCCTGTCCTGCGCAGCGCAAGCTCCCTTCTCCGCTGGTTCGCCGCCTACATGCTGCCGCTGTGATCGGCGCCGCCTTGGCTCTAGACCGCCTGTTCGCAAGCCCCGCCAGAAGGGGGTTCTCCGCCGCAGTCGCCGTTGCCGCAACAGCCGCCTGCCTCCTGCTGAGCGACCGCGCCATCTACGGCGCGGCGGGTCTGGGGGTGTACGATCCCGCCCCCGTGGAGGAAAGCTGGCGCCAGGTGGCCGCCACTGGCCAGGTCCCGCCCATCCAGCGCCTTGCCATCCCACTCACCCCGTCGGGTCAACCTGACATGTCGGTAGCGCGGCAGAATCTGCTGACCCAAGGCGCCTCGCCGGTGCTCTGCTATGATCCGGTGTTTGGCTACCGCTTGGAGGCATTCCACCAGGGCACGCTTCACCCGGGCCCAGTGCTGGACGAAACCAGGATCGGTGACCGAATAGAGCTGAACCTGAAAAACCCTGCCTGCTATGTGTTTCCCGGCGCGAACGGATGCGCGCCCGGCGACACCTTTTTGAAGTCTCAGCGCGCACAGGCTGCCGACTTCGCTGGCTATCGTCCCTTTGCCTTCGCGAAGCCCTGGTGGGCACACATGGCGGACTGGATCGGCATCATTTCGCTGACCGGAAGTGCGCTCTACGCAGTCAGGCTTGCCGTTGGGCGCTGGCGATGAAGCTGCCAGCCGAACTCTCCGTAATCATCCCCTGCTATAACGAGCGGGGGAACGTGGCGCCGATGATCGCCAAGCTGGACGCCGCGCTGGCCGGGCTGGCCTGGGAAGCCCTGTTTGTGGATGACAACAGCCCGGATGGGACCGCCGCGGAGGTGCAGCGTTTTGCCGCAGGTGACCCGCGCATCCGTTGCCTGCGCCGGATCGGCCGCCGCGGCCTGGCCTCCGCTGTGATTGAGGGCGCGCTGGCCAGCAGCGCACCCGTGCTCGCGGTGATCGATGGCGACCTGCAGCACGATGAAACGGCATTGCCGCTGATGGTCGCCCGCCTGCGTGAAGGCGATACGGATGTGGTGGTGGCGAGCCGATTTGCCGCCGGCGGAGATGCGGTGGGCCTGGCGGATGGAGGCCGCCTGGCGCTGTCAACACTCGGCATCCGCCTTGCCACGATCATGCTGGGCACACGGCTGTCCGATCCAATGAGCGGTTACTTCGTCCTCCCGCGCGCGTTGTTCGAACGCGTTGCCCCCAGGCTTACCGGACAGGGTTTCAAGATCCTGCTGGACGTCTTGCTGTCCTCCCCCACCCGGCTGCGCGTCGCCGAAATCGGCGTGCGTTTCCGTGCGCGGTCGGCTGGGGAAAGCAAGCTCAGTCCGCTGGTCCTGCTGCAATTCGCCGCTCTGTTGATCGACAAGGCGTTGGGTGGCCTGGTCCCGTTGCGCTTCCTTGCATTTGCCTTGGTGGGCGCGTTCGGCGTGCTGGTGCACTTGGCCGTCCTGGCCGCGGCAACGCGCAGCGGCGCCGCGTTTCTCTTAGCGCAGACCCTGGCCACGCTCATTGCCATGGTCGCCAACTTTGCGCTCAACAACTCCATCACCTACCGCGACCAGCGGCTGCGTGGCGGTCGATTGTGGCGCGGTCTGCTGTTGTTCATGGTGGTCTGCGCCATTGGAGCGGCCGCCAATATAGGCATTGCCAACGCGCTATATGACGGCGGCCAGGCCGGCCGGACCCCTGCCGGCGCGCTGGGCGCGGTGATTGGCGTTGTCTGGAATTACGCCATGTCCGCAACGTTGGTCTGGGGACGCCCATCCCGCTGGAAGGTGTAGCCATAGAACCTGCTTTGGTTTAATTGATCGATTAGATAATTGGTAGGCGCCCATGAACTTCGACTTTTCGCCCGAATTGGGAGAGATCCGCGGTCAGGCCAATAGCCTGCTCAGGACCCATGCTGCCGGCTCCGCCAGGCGCGCCCTGGAAAGCAAGAGCGGCTTCGATTCAGAGCTGTGGCAGCGTGTCGCCTCGCTCGGCTGGCTGGGCGCGGCCATACCCGAAGAATACGGCGGCATCGGCCTAGGTGAGGAAGGGCTTTGCGTCATCGCTGAGGAAGTGGGGCGCTCCCTGGCTGCGATCCCGTTCTCATCCAGCGCCTATCTGGCGGCTCAGGCTATCTTGCTGTTCGGTGACGCCGCGCAGAAAGCGCGCCTTTTACCCCAGCTTGCGGACGGCTCGCTGATCGGCTG
>CAZZYR010000209.1:0-5096 GCA_964658235.1 uncultured Acetobacteraceae bacterium
GAATTGCTGGTCAACGATGGCGGCGATGGCGTCCTTCGAGGCGCCGGTGATGACCGAGCGCATTTTGGTGCCGTAGATGTTCAAGGCGCGCGCGCGGTCCAGAAGCGCGTCCAGGCCGGGGATCGGCTTCATCAGCTGGGCACCGTCAAGCTCTGCTTCCAGGCCTTTGTCCACTTTCAGGAACGGAACAATGCCGCGTTCCTGCCAGAGGAATTGCGGGACCGGGATGCCGTTCGCCTCGCCGTCCATCGTGCGTTCGAACAGGATGGCGCCGATGACTTTGGCGCCGGTGAAAGCGGGGGCGGTGATGATGCGCACGCGCATTTCGTGGATGAGGCGGTACATCGCCTCGTCGCCGCTGTAATCCGTGTCCTTCAGGCCGTATTGGCGGAGCGCGCCGGGGGTGGAGCCGCCGCTTTGATCGAGAGCCGCGATGAAGCCGGGCTTGGTTGTCATTTGTGCTGACATCGGTTCGGTCATCGGGAGCTCTCTTCCAAGGTTCAGTGAAGGCAAGAACTCCTTTTTTGAAAAAAAAGGAGCAAAAAACTTTTATTAATTTTAGTCCGCGACAGCACCGAAAAAAGTTTTTTGCTTCTTTTTTGCAAAAAAGAAGGCCTTGCTTTGCCTACGCACGCAGGAGCGTCCCATGCGCGATGAGCTCCAGCCCACACAACGACACCAGCGCGCGGGCGGCGGTGTCCGGAGACGGGAGGGTGTTTGGATCTTCGCCGGGGAAGGCCTGGGCGCGCATGCGGGTGGCGGTGGGGCCGGGGTTGAAGAGGTTGATGCGGAGGGGGGTGTTTTCGACTTCGTCCGCCCAGCTCAGGACCAGGTTTTCCATGGCGGCTTTGGTGGCGCCGTAAGCGCCCCAGAAGGCGCGGGGGGTGCGGGCGACGCCGCTGGTGACGAAGACGGCGCGGCCGGCCTCGGATGCGACAAGGAGGGGGGCGCAGGTGCGGATGAGGCGGTAGGTGGCGGCCAGGTTGACGGCCACGCACTCGGCGAAGTCCTTCGGGGTGATGTGGGCGGCGGGAGTGAGTTTGCCGAGCGCGCCGGCGTTGTGGACGAGGATGTCCAGGCGGCCGAAGCGGGCGTGGAGCGAGGGGCCGAGCGGGTCGATGGTATCCGCGTTTTTGAGGTCCATGGGGAGCAGGGTGGCGGCGCCGCCGGCGGCGCGGATTTCGTCATCCAGTTCTTCGAGCGCGCCTTGGGTGCGGGCGGTGAGGACGACGTGGATGCCCTGGGCGGCGAGCTGGAGAGCGGCGGCGCGGCCGATGCCGCGGCTGGCGCCGGTGATGAGGGCGATGCGGGGCATGGTTGGTCCTGCAAGGGAAGGAAGCAGTTCTTTTTTGAAAAAAAGAACCAAAAAACTTTTGTCAGTGCTGTCGTGGATTCAAATGGATAAAAGTTTTTTGCTTCTTTTTTTCAAAAAAGAAGGCCTTTCTTACTCACCCCATCGCAAGACTTAGCTGCTTGCTGGCCTTCTCATCCATATCCGGCAACGGCACCGGATACTCGCCAGTAAAGCACGCGTCGCAATAATAGGGTTTGTTCGCGTCGCGTCCGTCGCGCCCGAGCGCGCGATACAGGCCGTCTATGGAGATGAAGGCCAGGCTGTCGGCGCCGATGAGGGCGGCCATTTCGGCGACGTTGTGGCGGGCGGCGAGGAGTTTGCTGCGTTCGGGAGTGTCTATCCCGTAGAAGCAGGAATGCGTGGTGGGGGGCGAGGAGATGCGCATGTGGACTTCCCGCGCGCCGGCGGCGCGGACCATTTCGACGATCTTGCGGCTGGTGGTGCCGCGCACGATGCTGTCGTCCACCAGGATGACGCGCTTGCCTTCCAGGGTGGCGCGGTTGGCGGAGTGCTTGAGTTTCACGCCAAGATTGCGGATGTGGTCCGTGGGTTCGATGAAGGTACGGCCGACGTAATGGTTGCGGATGATGCCGAGTTCGAAGGGCACGCCGCTTTCTTTCGCGTATCCCATGGCGGAGGGCACGCCTGAGTCCGGGACGGGCACGACCACGTCCGCGTCCACGTGGCTTTCGCGAGCGAGTTCGGCGCCGATGCGTTTGCGGGCGTCATAGACGGGCATGCCTTCCATGACGGAGTCAGGGCGGGCGAAATAGACGTATTCGAAGACGCAGAAGCGGGCGCGGCTGGGGCCGAAGGGGCGGATGCTGCGCACGCCGGAATCGTTGATGACGACGATTTCGCCGGGTTCGACGTCACGGATGAATTCGGCGCCGACGATGTCCAGCGCGCAGGTTTCCGAGGCGAGGACCCAGCCGCCGCCGGCGGCATAGGGCGTGCCGGCGGGTTGGGGGATGCGGCCGAGGATGAGAGGACGGACGCCGAGGGGGTCGCGCACGCCGATGAGGGCTTCGTTGGAGAGGGCGACGAGGGAGTAGGCGCCGACGACCTGTTTCAGTGCGTCGATCAGGCGGTCCACCACGGTGGAGTAGAGGCTGATGGCGATGAGGTGGACGAAGACCTCGCTGTCCGTGGTGCTTTGGAACAGGCAGCCGCGGCGGACGAGGGCTTTGCGGAGGGAGACGGCGTTGGTGAGATTGCCGTTGTGGCCGACGGCGAAGCCGCCGAACTCGAAATCGGCATAGAGGGGCTGGACGTTGCGGAGGATGGTTTCGCCGGTGGTGGCGTAGCGGTTGTGGCCGATGGCGTTTGCGCCTGGCAGGGCAGCGATGACACGGGCATCGCCGAAATTGTCGCCGACGAGGCCGAGGCCGCGCTGCTGGTGGAAGCGCTGGCCATCGTAGCTGACGATGCCAGTGGCTTCCTGGCCGCGGTGCTGGAGGGCGTGCAGGCCGAGGGCGGTGACGGCGGCGGCGTCCACGCTGTTCCAGACGCCGAAGACGCCGCATTCCTCGTGCAGCGTGTCATCGTCTTGGCTGTCTGGCTCGGGCAAGGCGAGAGCGGGACTCGGGGTCATGCACACAACTCCACAAGGCGGGTCCACGGCGCGGCGCGGGCCTCACCTAGCGCATGGCGGAGGCCGCGTCATCCTTCTGTCATATCGGTGAGGTGGGGGGCGGCGGCGGCGGTCCAACCACGTTGGGTTCAGGGGTGGCATGCGTGGGGGAGTCGGGCGTCACATGTGGCGGGGAATTGGGGGAGGCTGGCTGGCCGTTGGGGGGCGGGACGACGCGCAACCGGTCCTGATACTCGGCGGGGAGCGCTGCGGTGAGGCGCACCGCGCCCTGGTAGATCCAGGGGATGGTGCGAGCCTGCAGAGCGACTTCGGGCCATTTTTCCGGAGGCAGCAGGATAGAGAGGGGGATGTAGGCGGCGATGAGGATGACGGCGCCCCGGGCGAGGCCAAACAGAAGGCCAAGCAAGCGGTCCAGCCCGCCAAGGGCGGAAACGCGGACCAGGCGGCCGACGAGGTTGGCAAGGAGGGAGAGTGCGATGAGGAGGACGACGAAGACGAGGACATAGGCGGCCGGGTCGGCGACGTCCGGGTTGCCGATGGCCTGGCGGGCCATGGGGATGAATTCCGGGCTTAAGCGGTAGGCGCCATAGCCGGCGAGGATCCAGCTTCCGAGGCCGAGCATTTCGCGCACCAGGCCGCGGGAGAGGCCGAGGAGGGCGGAGACGGCGAGGACGACGAGCACGCCCAGATCGACGAGGTTCATGGGGGACTTATCGCGGAGGCGTGGGGTGTCGCCAAGGGGATGCGCGTGACATCCGTTTGCCCTTCCGCATCACTTTAAGGTCTTCTGGCTGGCCACCATGTATAGGTTATGGTGGCAGACCCTTATACCACGCTCGGCGTCAAGCGGGACGCGACGATGGCGCAGATCAAGTCGGCGTATCTGAAGCTGGCGAAGAAGCATCATCCAGACCTCAATCCTGGCGACAAGAAGGCCGAGGAAAAGTTCAAGGGCATCAGCGCGGCGCATGATCTGCTGGGGGATCCGGAGAAGCGCGCGAAATTCGATGCGGGGGAGATTGATGCGACGGGGCAAGCGCAGGGGCCGCGGCCGGGGCCGGGACGGCAGTCCTATCGCGGGTTCGCGGATACGGCGCAGGGTGGGCGCTATCATGCGGGAGCGGGAGGGGCTGACGGGTTCCAGGACATGTTTGCCGATCTGTTTGCCCAGGCGCGGGGTGGCGGAGGCGGCCAGATGAGGGATCAGCCGATGCGCGGGCAGGACCAGCGCTTCGCGTTGTCCGTCTCCTTCATTGAGGCGGCGCTGGGCGCATCACGCAGGCTGACGTTGCCGGATGGGCGGACGCTGGACGTGACGATCCCGGCGGGGCTGGAGAGCGGGCAGACGTTGCGACTGCGTGGCCAAGGAGCCGGCGGGTGGAATGGCGGGCCGGCGGGCGATGCGCTGATCGAGGTTGAGGTGGCGCCGCATCCGTTCTTTGAGCGGGATGGGGATGACATTCATTTGGACTTGCCGGTGACGGCGGCGGAGGCGGCGCTGGGCGGCAAGGTGGCGGTGCCTACACCGGCGGGGCCGGTGAATTTGAGCATTCCGAAGCACTCCGACTCCGGACGGCAGCTGCGGCTCCGTGGGCGGGGAATTCCGGCACGAGGGACGCGTCCGGCCGGCGATCTGTATGTGACGTTGCGGGTCGTGCTGGGGACGCCGGATGCGGCACTGGAGGAGGCGCTGCAGGCGTTCTATGAGCGCCATCCTTTGGATCCGCGTGCGCATATGGGTGAGCCTGTGAGCGAGGCAGCATGATCACCATCCAGACGGTATGCCAGGCGGTGCCTGGCTTGTCCGAATCCACGCTTCTGCATTGGCTGGAAGAGGATTGGGTGCGGCCGGAACAGTCGGCGGGGCAGCCGGATTTTGGCGAGATAGATATCGCGCGCGTGCGGCTGATCTTGGAGTTGCGCACGGAGTTGGAGGTGGATGAGCCGACGCTGCCACTGGTGCTGAGCCTGCTGGATCAGCTGTACGCGACTCGGCAGAAGTTGAGGGCGGTGCTGGAGAGTTTGGATGGGCCTGCGCTGGAGAAGGTGAAGGAAGGCCTTCTTTTTTGAAAAAAAGAAGCAAAAAACTTTTGTTCATTGAGTCCGCGACAGCAATGACAGAAGCTTTTTGGTTCTTTTTTTCAAAAA
>CAZZYR010000210.1:0-5070 GCA_964658235.1 uncultured Acetobacteraceae bacterium
AGACAAAAGTTTTTTGCTTCTTTTTTTCAAAAAAGAAGGCCTTCCTTCACTTCCCCGGCGTCGGAATAGTACTCACCGCCCCATTCGGCCCAATCACGGTGCTCGTCCCATTGCCGTTCGGCACAACAATGCTGCCATTGCCCGTCGGCCCGTTCATGGACTTCACGCCCTCGCCGCCACCCGTCACCACGCCCGTCTTGCCCTGCGGCAACGGAACGATTCCACCCGGGAACGTGGTATGCGGCGACGCCGGGTGCACCTGCTGCTCCGGCACTTCGTAGCCAGGCAGTTGCGGCAGTGGCGTCAGCGGCGCGTAACTTGCCCCGCTTTCGCCGGCGGAGATCTCGCGGTTCTGCTGCACCTGCAAATCCTTCAGCGTGGGCGGCGCCTTCGGCGCCGGCGGCCACACGTCGCCTGGCTCATACAGCAGCGCGGAAGGCGGCTCCGCGGACACCGCTCTCACCTTGGCATATGTCTCGCTGTTGCCCTGCGCCGCGTTTGGATTGGCGCCGAAGGGCGGTGTGAACGTGTCCCCCAGATAGGACCAGTAGCCGGACCCCGCGCAGCCGGACAGCAATCCGGACATCGCCACGAACGCGAGCGGGACAATCCGAAGCGGCGCACCGTTCGGGCGCGGTTTCGGCAGATACGGTCCGGGCATGCATGCACTCTTTCCAGCAAGTATGTGCACCATGCCCTCAGCCCGGCTCCCACTCAAGCCGCGCCATCTCCCCCATGATCCAATGTGCCACCACATCCGGCGCCCCCAGCGGCAATACCGGAACCGCGCAGTCCAGCGCGGCGTCGGCCGCCACCGCCAGTATCCCCGCCGTGGCCGGCCATAATGCGGGCTTGCCCAGTGCAGGCCGAAACACCTCGATCTTGCCAAAACCGTAGCCCTTGAACCCCTCCACCAGGATCAGGTCCACCGGCGCCAGCCGCTTTGTCAGGGCTGCCAGGTCCGGCGGCATGTCCCCCGTCTCCCGCAACAGCGCCCAGCGCTGCCCCCCCACCACCAGCACTTCTTCCGCCCCCGCCTCGCGATGGGCAAAACTGTCCTTGCCCGGCTTGTCCAGGTCCAGGCCGTGATGCGCATGCTTGATCGTGGACACCCGCAGCCCCGCCGCGCGCAGCAGCGGCAGCAGCGCCACCAGCAACGTCGTCTTGCCGCTGCCGGACCAGCCGACCAGCCCCAGCACCCTCAGCGCGGCACCACGGCTGGCTTCGCGCCCCTGGCCGGCCGCGCGTGATGCAGTCCCGCCATCAAGTAATCCCATCCCGTCACGATCGTCAGCAGCGCCGCTGCCCACAGCATCGCCGTTCCGATCAGCCCCACCGGCAAGAACGCCAGATGCAGCACCGCGGCGCCGCTATCGCCCGCCAGCAAGGTGCCCAGCGCCGCCATCTGCAGCCCCGTCTTCCACTTTGCCAGCCGCGTCACCGGCAGGCCAACCGAAAGTCCCGCCAGATACTCGCGCAGCCCGCTCACCAGGATCTCCCGGCACAGGATCACGATCGCAGGATAAAGCCCATGGTCCGGCAGCCGCCCCTGCCCGGCCAGCACCATCAGCGTGGCGCCCACCAGCAGCTTGTCCGCAATCGGATCCAGCATGCGTCCAAGGTCGGAAAGCTGCTGCCTGTGCCGCGCGATCCGCCCGTCGAAATAATCCGTCAGCCCCGCCACCGCGAACACCGCGCACGCCCCCACGTCTCCGCCCGGCGTGTGCCACGCCACCAGCGCCACCAGCACCGGAATGGCAGCGATGCGGGACAATGTTAGCAAATTGGGCAGGTTCGGCATCATGCCCATGCATCTTACCCGGAACGCCACGCTCGGTCAGCCCACTCATCGCCGTGCTTGCCAAGGCGGCGGTTATTATGCGAGATTCAATCTATGGAAGAAGAACCCGTCCTGCGTGAAGCTCTCTCCCGCCGCGATTCGGCGCTCGCCGAAGCCCGCCGCATGGACGAGTTCGTCCGCCTCTACAATGAACTGCGCGGCCGCCCGTCCTTGACGGTTGTGGACCCCAAGGCCGGCGAGTCACTCCCTGGCGAGTTCATCCTGGACAAAAGCCGGCCCAACGCGCGCTAGCCCGTCCATCGAAGACGCCGGTTCGGCGGGCTAAAAAAGCAGTGTCTGCGCCTGCTTCTCGCCGATCATGCCGTTCCGCCGCGCCTGCTCCCGTCGCGCCGTAAATAACATGTCCTGATTTCCGCCGCGTTCCCCACCGATGATCCGCTCCAGGGCCGAATCCTCCAGATCCGTCCATGCTCGCCCCCGGAACGGCCCGAACGGCACGCGCACCAGCAGCGCCGGCTCTCCGGACCACACCAGCAGCGTTTCCAGCCCTGCCAGATTTAGCATGTCACGCAAGTGATGCGCGGTCACATACGCGTCCGGCCCCGCCCGATGCGCCGGTAAACTCAGCGCGCGATCCAATCCTTCTGGCCGGCGCCAATACCGCAGCCCCTGATTTGAATGCGTCGGCGCGTCCGGAAATAGCCGCAGCGCGCATTTATACGTGCAGATCCATCGCACCTTGCCAGTCAGCACCGGCGCGCACCAGCGCTGCTCGAACGCGCTTCGATGCGCCGCCAGCGCCACATATCCCTCCCCCGGCCGCAATACGTCCGGCGCCGCGCGATGCCACAGCGGCGCATGCATCACATCCTCATCGATGATGTGATGAATTGCCGACGTCGCTGGCGAAATCGGCCGCGCCGGGTTGATCAGCATCATTCCAGGCGCGCCCAGCAACGTCCATGCGCCGGTTTCGTCCTGCGCCACGTCCTGCCAACCCAGTTCCACCACGCCGCCATCGGCGAAACCATTGCCGGTGGTTTCCAGGTCAATCACTCGGATCCGTAGAGCGCTCATCGCCGCTGTAGAATTCCAGAGCGTGGCAATTTGATGGCGCTCAGTCTTGGCCCGTGGTGGAGGCGCCTGGCCCATCCTTCGTCGCCGGTTCGCCTTCAGCGCTGGCGACATCGCGGAAGTACGGTTCCACGGGGCCCTGCAGCTTGATTGTCAGCGGCGCGCCGGTGCGGTCCGTGGTCTTGCCCACCGCCACGCGTATCCACCCCTCGCTGACGCAATACTCATCCACGTTGGTTTTCTCTGTCCCCTTGAAGCGTATGCCCACGCCACGCTCAAGGAGAGCGGCATCATGAAACGGGCTTTTGGGGTTGGTGGCGAGGCGGTCAGGCGGAGTGTCTGTCATAGCACCCTGATACAATCTAAGCGCCCAGTGCTCAACAAACCCCTACCCGCCGATTGTTTTGGACTCGCACCCGCTCCACGCGCCATGCTGCTGCCGGGAGGACAGCAAGCAAAATGGCGGCAACCTGGTTGCACCGCGCCGTGCTGGGTCTTGCGGCGGCGGCAGGCTGGATGGGCAGCGTGTGTGCCGCAGCGCCCGCACCCGTGGTGACCGCGCAGGACGCGGCGGCGCGGATGACGATCGCGGTGCGGGTGAATGGCACAGGACCGTATCCCTTCGTGGTTGATACAGGGTCCGACCGGACGGTGATCTCCCGCGCGCTGGCGGATGCGCTGCACTTGGCGCCGGGGCATCGGGTGCGGCTGCATGACGCGCATGGCGCGGCGGACGTGAACACGGTGGTGCTGGACCGGCTGTCCTTTGGCGGCAGGGATGTGGAGGGGGTTGAGGCGCCGGTGCTGGATGCGGGCAACATGGGCGCCGCAGGCATGCTGGGGATCGACTGCTTGCGGGATCAGCAGGTGGTGATGGATTTCATCCATCACAGGTTCATTGCGACGCGGTCCCGGCCGGAGCTGAACGATCTGCCGCCGGGGACCGTGGTGGTGTTGGGGCGGCGGCGGTTCGGACAGCTGGTGCTGGTGGATGCGGAAGCCAATGAGGAGCCGATTTTCGTCATCCTGGACACGGGCGCGCAGAACACGCTGGGGAATGCGGCGCTGCAACGGTTGGTGACGACACCAAGGACAGCGAAGCCGGAGGTGGTGGATGTGATCAGCGTGCTGGGCAGCCACCGGCCGGCGGATGCCAACACGATCAGCGAGATCAGGCTGGGCGGGATCATTTTGCGGCACGTGCCGATTGCGTATTCGGACCTTGAAACGTTCCGGCAGTTTGGGCTGGAGGACAGGCCGGCGATGCTGCTGGGGATGGATATCCTGCATCTGTTTCCGAAAGTGACCGTGGATTTCCTGCGGCGGGAGGCGGCGTTTTCGCCGCCGTGACGCTACGGGATGGCGGGGACGGCGCAGGGGGATGCGGGCGTGACCTTGGCGAAGGCGGCGGCGGCGGTGGCGGCGAGTGAGCCGGAGGCGGGCTTTCCGAGGATGAGGCAGACGCTGTAAGCGAGGGTGTTGTTGGCGGGGAAGCCGTTGAAGGGGTAGGAGGTCTGGCCGTTATAGACGGCGGTCAGGCTAGTGCCTTCGAAGGCGGTGGTGCCCCAGGCGATCTTCTTGCCGTTGGTGGGGGTGCCGGATGTGCCGGCGCCGCAGGGCAGGCTGTACTGGACGGATTGGTAGGGCCATTCGCCGTCGCTGGGCAGAGTTTGGAGCGGGCTGCCTTTGCAGGAGCTGTTGCTGGTGCCGCCGGCGGCGGCGTAGGACGCGCTGGTGAAGCCGCGTTCGGCGCTGTAGCCGTCATTGGTGCGGGTGTTGGCGATCTTGGCAGGTTCCACAAGGCCCATTTCGAAGCCGCCGGCTTGCAGGGTTTGGAAACGGGCGCCGGCATTGGCGGCGGACCAGGACCAGGTGCTGTTGCGGGTGACGGGTTTCTTTATGACGTTGAAACGATAACCGCGATCGGCCCACTGGACGGTGTTGACGATGCCGTCGGCGCCGTTGTCGAACGGCATCACGCCGTAGGGGCCGCGCATGTCGAAACTGACGAGGTCCGGGCCGGGGATGTTGGCGAGGCTGACGGAGATGTCGATGCGGGGGTAATCGCGGCCGTCCTGGAAGACCCAGGTGGTGGTGGCAGGGATGGTGTAGAACGCATAGTTGGCAGTGCCGGCCGGGAGGGGTTTGGAATCGTTGCCGGTGTTGGGGTTCACGGGATCGGGCGTGATGGTGCC
>CAZZYR010000211.1:0-5038 GCA_964658235.1 uncultured Acetobacteraceae bacterium
GAACTCTCGACCTCTCCCTTACCAAGGGAGTGCTCTACCACTGAGCTACAGCAGCGCCGGGGGACAAAGCGCCGCCTAAGTAGACAGTGGCGGGGTTTGGCGCAAGTCCGTAGGTGGCAACCCGGGCGGGCGCCGTGCGTCAGGCAAAGATATTCGTTTCACGCGAGGAGCTTTCGCCATGGCTTTCCATGCTGTTTTGATTACGCCGCTTGCGGCGCTGCTGGCAGGCATCCTGATCCTCGTGATGCCGCGGCTGCTCAATCTGATCGTGGCGCTGTATCTGATCGTGATTGGAGTGCTGGGGTTGGCGCCGCATTTTCTGAGGTAAGACAAGCAGTTCTTTTTTAGAAAAAAGAACCAAAAAACTTTTTTCCGTGCTGTCGCGGACTCCATGGATAGGAGTTTTTTGCTTCTTTTTTTCAAAAAAGAAGGCCTTGCTTATGCGGCCTTCGCCTGCCCCGCCACCCGCACCAGATTCCCCAGCACATCGTGCGCGGTCTTCACCCGCTCGGCCACGTTCATGTCCCGCACCACCGCCAGCTTGTGGTCCGGCCGCAATTTGACGAGGCCCTTGCGCGTGCCGAGCCACTGAACCAGTCCCGCGGGGTTGCCGAAGGCGTTGCCGCGGAACTGAAGCACCATGCCTTTTGGGCCGGCTTCCAGTTTTTCCACGCCGGCGACGCGGCAGGCGCGTTTAAGGCCCACGACTTGCAGGAGATTGTCCACTTCCTCCGGCAAAGGGCCGAAGCGATCGACGAATTCGGCGGCGAGCGCCTCGCTTTCCGCGTCCGACGAGAGCGCGCCGATGCGGCGGTAGAGGCCGAGGCGGACGGGGAGGTCTTTTACATACGAATCCGGGATCAGGACGGGGAGGCCGAGGTTGATGTTCGGCGTCCAGTCCCGGTCCTCGCTGCGGATGCGGCCTTTGGCGGAGCGCATCTCGGCCACGGCGTCCTCCAGCATCTGCTGATAGAGCTCGATGCCGACTTCACGGATGTGGCCGGATTGCTCGTCGCCCAGCAGGTTGCCGGCGCCGCGAATGTCCAGGTCATGACTGGCCAACGTGAACCCGGCGCCGAGTTGATCGAGCGTCTGCATGACGTGGAGGCGTTTTTCGGCGGCGCCGGAGAGTTTGTTGCCCGGGGGCCAGGTGAGATAGGCGTAGCCGCGCTGTTTGCCGCGGCCAACGCGGCCGCGGAGCTGGTAGAGCTGGCCAAGGCCGAACATGTCCGCGCGGTGAATCACCAGTGTGTTCACCGCCGGCATATCCAAGCCGCTTTCGACGATGTTGGTGGAGAGCAGGATATCGTATTTGCCGTCGCCGAACTCGGTCATGACGCGTTCGAGTTCGGTCGGCGCGAGGCGGCCGTGGGCTTCGACGATGCGCGCCTCGGGCACGATTTCCCGCAGGCGGGTCTGCATCTTCGGCATGTCTTCCAGGCGCGGCACCACGCAGAAGATCTGGCCGCCGCGGAAGCGTTCGCGCTGGATGGCTTCGCGGATCACCACGTAATCGAACGGCATGATGAAGGTGCGCACGGCCATGCGGTCCACCGGCGGGGTGGCGATCAGGCTCATTTCCCGCACGCCGGTGAGTGCCAGTTGCAACGTGCGCGGGATGGGCGTGGCGGTCAGCGTCAGGACGTGCACGTCTGCCTTCAGCGCCTTGAGTTTTTCTTTGTGGGTGACGCCGAAATGCTGCTCCTCGTCCACGATCAGCAGGCCGAGATCGGAGAATTCGATGCCCTTGGCGAGCAGCGCGTGGGTGCCGATGACGATGTTGATGTCACCGTTGGCCAGGCCGCGCTTGACCTCGGCCGCGTCCTTGGCGGTGACCATGCGGCTGAGCTGGCCGACTTTCACCGGCAGGCCTTCGAAGCGCGCGGTGAAACCGCGGAAATGCTGGCGGGCCAGCAGGGTGGTGGGCACCACCACGGCCACTTGCGCGCCGGACATGGCGACGGCGAAGGCAGCGCGCAGGGCCACTTCGGTTTTGCCGAAGCCCACATCACCGCAGATCAGGCGGTCCATGGGTTTGCCGGAGGAGAGATCCTCCAGCACATCCGCAATCGCGCGGGTCTGATCGTCGGTTTCGGCGAAGGGGAAGCGGGCGCAGAATTCGTCCCAGGTGCCTTCGGGCGGCGCGATGGTCATGGCGTCCCGCACGCGGCGTTCGGCGGCGATGCGGATCAGCGCGCCCGCCATGTCGCGGATGCGCTGCTTCATGCGCGCCTTGCGGTTTTGCCAGCTGGCGCCACCGAGTTTGTCGAGGGCGACGCCTTGTGTCTCGCTGCCGAAGCGCGAGAGGAGTTCGATGTTCTCCACAGGCAGGAACAGCTTTTCCTGGCCGTCATAGATCAGGCGCAGGCAATCATGCGGGGCCTGGCCGACGCTGAGGGTTTCCAACCCGTCATAGCGGCCGATGCCGTAATCCTGATGGACCACCAGATCGCCAGCGGCGATTTCTGTCGCCTCGGCAATGAACTGGTCCGCGCGCTTGCGCTTTTTCGGCGGGCGGCTGATGCGCTCGCCAAGCAAATCCTGTTCGCCGACGATGGCGAAATCCTCGGCCACGAAGCCGCGCTCCAGGCCGAGGGTGACGAGCGCGATGGCATCCCGCTTCAGCCGGGCGACGGCGCGCCAATCATCCACCGGCTCGGCGCGCAGCTTGTGTTCGCCGAGCAGGGCGGCCAGGCGGGCGCGGGAGCCGCGGCTCCAGGCGGCGACGATGGTCCGGCGCCCCTGCCCTGCCCAGGTTTTCGCCTGGGCGGCCAGTTGATCATACACGTTGGCGGTGATGCCCGCGCCGGCCTGGGTAAAGATGACGCCGGGGCGGCCGCCGGCATCGAAGCCGCCTGCGCCATCGGGCATGGCATAGGGGCTGAAGACGAAGGCCGGCACGCCGGCGAGCATCGCATTCCATCCGGCGCGGTCCAGATACAGGCGTTCGCTTGGGAGCGGGCGATAGGGGACTTCGCCGTCACGCGGGATCAGGCGGCGGGATTCGTAGTGGTCGGCGATCATCTCCAGCCGGGCGGTCAGCGCCTCCTCGCCCTGTTCGTCCAGCGACACGGAGGGGCTGGGCAGGTAGTCCAGCAGGGTCTCCATGCCTTCATGAAAGAGCGGAACCCAGTGTTCCATGCCGGGATAGCGGCGGCCTTCGGATATCGCCTCGTAAATCGGGTCGGACGACGCAGCCGGGCCGAACAGTTCCCGCCATTCCGTGCGGAAGCGGGCGACGCTGGCTTTATCCAGCGTTACTTCGGACACCGGGCGGAGGTGGAATCCGTCCGCCGCTTCCGTGCTGCGCTGGGTCGCGGGATCAAAGCGGCGGACGCTTTCCACCGTGTCGCCGAAGAAATCCAGCCGGACGGGATCGCCCTCGCCGCTGGGGAAGATATCGATGATGCCGCCACGGACGGCGTATTCGCCTGGTTCCATGACGGTGTCCGCGCGCCCGTAGCCATGCGACTCTAGGTAGGCGACCAGGGTTTCGGGTTTGACGGTGCCGCCGGAGGTGACATCCAGGCTTTCGCCGAGGAAGACAAGGCGCGGCGGGACGCGCTGAATGGCGGCGTTGACGGTGGTGAGAACGATACGGCGGCCAGCGGGCGCGTCCAGCAGGCGGGACAGGGTGGCGATTCGTTCCGAGACGACGGCAGGGTTGGGCGAGACGCGGTCGTACGGCAGGCAGTCCCAGGCAGGGAAACGCAGGACTTCGATGTCCGGTGCGAAAAAGGCGAGCAATTCCGCCAGGCGGACCATGCGCTGCTCGTTGCGGGCGACGTGGAGGAGGGTGCCCTGGTGCTCCTGAGCGCGGCGGATCAGGAGCAGCGCGTCGAAGCCTTCAGGTGCGCCGTAGATAGTGGCGATGGTCAAGCGGCGGGCCCCTGGCCGCGCGCGTCGCGCATGGCGCGCAGCATGGGGGTGTCGTGCTCCGGGGGAATAGGCCGGCGGCCGGTGAGCCAGTCCGAAAGCGCGGGGTCCGGCAGATCCATGATCAGCTCAAGCGCCCCGATTTCTTCGGCCGAGAAGACGGCCAGACGGGTGGAGACGAATTGACCGACGAGGAAGTCATTTTCGCGGGTGCCGCGATGTGTGGCGCGGAACAGCAGGCGGCGCCGGCGGGTATCCTGGGAGGTTTCTTCCATGGTGCGGGTGACATATAGCGGGCGGTGTGGGGGACGCCAGTGCGGGGTAGCAAGCAGTTCTTTTTTGAAAAAAAGAACCAAAAAACTTTTGCGCCGACGGTGGCATGAGCGACGAGGGTGAGCTTTTGGCACCTTTGATGGCGCCTCAGGCAGAGCTGCGAAATGTGGGACCCGCGCTGGGCAGCCTGTTTGCCCGGGTGACGGGCGGGACGCGAGTGCTGGACCTGCTGTTCCATCTGCCCGAGAGCTTTGTGGACCGGCGGCATAGGCCGACTATCAAAGGCGCGCTGCCCGGGCAGGTGGCGACGCTTGAGGTGGAGGTGGTGCGGCACGAACGGCCCGTGACCGCGCGGCAGCCCTGGCGTGTGGTGGTGACGGACGGCACCGCGTTTGCGGAGCTGGTGTTCTTCAAGCCGGCGCGGGCGCAGGCGCTGGCAGCGGGCGCCAAGCTGCTGGTGTCCGGCCGGCTTGACAGCTTTGGCGACAAGCTGACGATGCCGCATCCGGACCACATCGCGCCCGCGGCGAGCCCGGAGCTGATCCCGGCGCTGGAGCCGGTATGGCCGCTGACCGCAGGGTTGTTCCCAAGCCAGCTCCGCGCGGCACTGACCCAATGCCTGGCGCGCATTCCTGCTTTGCCGGAGTGGCACGAGCCGCGGCTGCTGAAGCGCGAACGCTGGCCGAGTTTTTCAGAGGCGCTGTGCGCGCTGCATACGCCGCGCGACCATCCGGGGCCGGAGGTGCGCGCGCGCCTGGCCTATGATGAGTTGCTGGCGCACCAGATTGCCATTGCCTGGATGAAGAACCGGGAGCGGGCGCGGCCGGGACGCTCGCTGGTTGGCGACGGGTCCCTGCGGGCGCAGGCACTGGCGCGCTTCGGACATCAG
>CAZZYR010000212.1:0-5028 GCA_964658235.1 uncultured Acetobacteraceae bacterium
AAGCAGCTCCGAGCAACATTCCTCGCTCCGACGTTACGGACTGAATTCATCGAGTACGCCACTGAACTGACAAAAGTTTTTTGCTTCTTTTTTCCAAAAAAGAAGGCCTTGCCTTAACCCTTCCTAATTCGCGCCCCCTGCCTTCGCATATACCCAAACGCCACCCGCTCCGGCAGCAACCGCGCCAGCCCCGTGATCGCCTTATACTGCCCACCAGGCACGCTGATCGCGCGGTTCGCCTCGCACGCCGCATAGCCGTCCGCCGCCACCGCATCCGCCGTCAGCCACATCCATGTCGGCAGCTTGCTCACCAGATCCCGCGTGCCATTCACATCGTGAAACTCGGACAGCGTGAACCCGGGACACAGCGCCGTCACGTGCACCCCGGCCGTCGAAAGCTCCAGGTTCAGGCTCTGGGAAAACTTGATCAGCGCGGATTTCGTCGCCGGATACAGCGTGTGCCCCGCCGTCCCCGGCACCAGCCCCGCAACCGACGCCACATTCACGATGCGCCCGAACCCCCGCGCCACCATCCCCGGCGCAAACCGGTGCACAAGCTCCGCCGGCGCCTCCAGCAGCAGCCGGATCACCCGGCGCTGATCTTCCCAAGGGGACGCCAGGAAACTTCCGGACAATCCGAAACCCGCATTGTTCACCAGCGCATCAACGGCAATGCCGTCCGCCGCCAGCCGTGCCGCGATCCCCTCCACCGCAGCGGGTCCCAGCAGATCCATCCCCACCGTATGCACCGCCACGCCATGCCGCGCCTGCAACGCCACCGCCGCCGCCTCCAGCCGGTCCGTCCGCCGCGCCGTCAGCACCAGGTTATAGCCATGCGCCGCATACACCTCCGCGCACGCCGCGCCGATGCCGGAGGAGGCGCCAGTCACCAGGCAGGTTTTCGCAGCGTTCATCCTCGTGTCCTATCGGCTCGTCTGCGTGTGCGTGTAATCCGCGGGCGTCACAAAAACGTCGTTGCTCTGCGGCGTGTAAGCCACCTGCACCGCTTCGATCAGCACCCGCGCGCCGGACGTGGCGCGCAGCAGCACGCCATCCTGCGTGTAGCAGGCCTGCGTCTGCGCGCCCCTGGTATCCACCGTGCGCCATTCCGTGCAGGCCAGGCCCGCCACCGTGCCGGGGCCCAGGCGGGTAAAACCCGCCCCGGCGCCCGGCTGGTCCGCGTTGCGCGGCGCGGGCACATCCAGCACCTCCCGCGTGGAATCCCGCACCACCGCCATCCTGTGGGCTGCGAAATCCAGCACCATCCACGTCCCGGACGTCGGCATGTCCACCCGCTGCCGGCGCGCCGCGGCGGACCACCGCAGCCGCTGAAGAATGGACGCGTCCGCCCCGCCCGGCACCGGGACGCGATACGTCACATCCACATCCCGCGTCGGCTGCACAGCCGGCGCATCCGGCCCGGATGCTGCCAGCACAAAGGACGGAAGCAGCAGGCCCAGCGCCACGCCCAGGCGGATCATTGCGCCGTGCCGAAGCCATCCACCGGCAACGACCCGGCATTGCGATAACCATCCGGCCTGCTGAACAGCAGCGGCGGCAGCCTGCCATACCGCACGGCCGTGGCCCTGATCGTGGTAACCGCGCCGTTAGAATCCGCCGCCTTGCCGAACAGGATCACCCCATCCCCCGTCACGCAGCCGCGGGCGCGGCCGTGCGCGGAAATCGTGGTCCAGTCCGTGCACACCAGGCCGGCCATGCGTTCCTCGCCGTCCCGCTCGAAACGGGCATCCCGCAGCACAGTCCGGTCGGGGTCCAGATGCGCAATGCCCACCGTCGCATACAGCTTCAGCAGCGGCAGCAGGATCGTCGCCTCGCCAGCCGCGCGGTCCACCAGGAAGGCGGTGGGCAAGTCCGGACTGGTGATACGCAGGCGCGCGCCCCCGGCGGCAATTTCAGCCTGCACCATCAGCGGTGCATGGTCCCGCGGCTGCACGGCATACGTCACGGTCACATCCTGCAGCGGCACCAGCCGCGGCACGGGCGCGGCCCTCGCGGGCGCGGCACAGGACAGTCCCAGTGCAAGGCAGAGGCTCGGCAGCAGCGAAGAAGAACGACAATACATGCCTGCGGCGTGCCGCGTTCAGCCTGCGCGGTCAATCCCGTCACAGTAGACCCGGCCGCAGCGTTGCTACGTGGACTGGTCCCACAAGGCCGTGAATTCCGCCTCCAGTGCCTCCGCGCCCGGCGCGCTCACCCAGCGGGCGTCAACTTCTACCGCCCGTTCCAGCATCGCCTTGTAGCGCTCCCGCTCCACCTCATGCGCGCCGAACTGGCTGAGATGCGCGGTGACGAACTGGGTATCCAGCAGCGTGTAGCCGCCCAGCCGCAAGCGGGCCACCAGATGCACCAGCGCCACCTTGGACGCGTCGCGCGCCAGGCTGAACATGCTCTCGCCAAAGAAAGCGCCGCCCAGGGAGACGCCATACAGGCCACCCACCAGCGTGCCGTCCTGCCAGGTCTCCACACTGTGCGCATGGCCGCGGGCATGCAGCGCGGTGAACAAGCGTTCGATGTCGCGGTTGATCCAGGTATCCTCCCGCCCTTCGCCAGGGGCCGCGCACAGCGCGATCACGCCGGCAAAATCCTGGTCCGCGGTTACGGTGTAGGCGCCGCCAATCACAGTGCGGCGCAGCCGGCGCGAAAAGTGGAAGCCGTCCAGCGGCAGCACGCCACGCAGCTCCGGATCCAGCCAATACAGCCGGTCGCCACGGCGTGATTCCGCCATCGGGAACAGGCCGGCCCGATAGGCACGCAGCATAAGATCTGGCGTGACATCGAAGTGCCGCCTGGACATGGAGGCCAGTTTGGCGAAAGCATCGCCAAACCGCCAGCCCGTTTCGGCATCAGCCAACCAGGAGAGCCGCCATGGACGTCCATGCCCCGCCGCACCACACCCCGCTCCGATTCGATCCCCCGCTGCGCGGCCGGATCTACGACAGCATCGCCGAGACCATCGGCAACACGCCCCTGGTCCGCATTCCGCGCATCACCGCGGAGGACGGGATCAAGGCGGACATCTGCCTGAAGCTGGAGTTCTTCAATCCCACCAGCAGCGTGAAGGACCGGATCGGCGTCAACATGATCCTGGCCATGGAGGCCGCCGGCCTGGTCGGGCCGGACACCACCATCATCGAGCCCACGTCCGGCAACACCGGCATCGGCCTGGCCTTCATGTGCGCCAGCCGTGGCTACAAGCTGATCCTGACCATGCCGGAAAGCGTCTCCATCGAACGCCGCAAGATGCTGACCTTCCTCGGCGCCCAGCTTGAGCTCACGCCAAAGGCCGGCGGCATGAAAGCCGCCATCGCCCGCTCCCAGGAGCTGCTGCAGACCCATCCCAAATCCGTCAGCCCCAACCAGTTCGGCAACGCCGCCAACCCGGAAATCCACCGCAAAACCACCGCCGAGGAAATCTGGCACGACACCGCCGGGCAGGTGGACGCCGTCGTCAGCGGCATCGGCACCGGCGGCACGCTCACCGGCATCGGCCAGGTGCTGAAGCAGCGCAATCCCGCCATCCGCATGGTCGCCGTGGAGCCCGAGGCCAGCCACGTCCTCTCCGGCGGCGAACCCGGCCCCCACCCGCTGCAGGGCATCGGCGCCGGCTTCGTCCCTGCCATCCTGGAGACCGGCCTGATCGACGAGATCATCCAGGTCGGCAACGACGAGAGTTTCGCCAACGCCCGCCGGCTGGCCCGCAGCGAGGGCATTCCCGGCGGCATCTCCTCCGGCTCCGCGCTGGCGGCCACGCTGAAGCTGGCGGCGCGCCCGGAAATGGCCGGCAAGCGCATTGTCACGATCATCCCATCCTTCGCCGAACGCTACATCTCCACGGCGCTGTTCGACGGGCTTTGAACGCACCCGCCTTGGTGCCGAACAGGCGCCGTTTCGTCCTGCGAATGATCCCGTACGGTGTCTTCGTCGTCACCGCGCGGGATCCGGCCGGCACCCCCGTGGCGGCCACCGCGCATTGGGTGACGCAGACCTCCTTCGAACCGGCGCTTCTCATGGTGGCCCTGCCTAAGGACGGCCTGGTCTATCAGGCGATACGCGCCAGCAACCGCTTCGCCCTCCACATGCTGGGCCGCGACGACGCGGCCGAGGCGCTGGCCTTTCGTGACCGCGCGGCCGTCCCGGAAGGCCAAACCCTGTCCGGCTGGAGTTACACAGACTCGCCGCTCACTGGCCTGCCTATGCTGCACGATGCCCCAGGCGTGGTGGAATGCCTCGTTCGCGCCGTCATCGAATTCGGCGACCACTATCCTCTCATCGCCGAAGTCGCCGAAACCCACCTCCGCCTGCCCCCGCAGGACCGCCCGGACGAAATGATCCTGCACCTGCGCGACCTCGGCAAAACCGCTTTCTACGGCGGCTGAACCACCGTCTCCTCTTCGGCCACGTCCACATCGGCGTATAGCTCGGACAGTGGGATCTCGATGCCGATCTCGGGAAGCTGTAGAATCGCGTCCGCGCCCGCAATCGAATCAGCCGCCCATTGTCCGCTTCTGCGGGACAGCACAAGCGCGCCACGATGCGTCTGCTCCAGCACCACGTAGCGCTGAACGGAAGCCGCCGCCTCATACTCGGCATTTTTCACAACCAAATCCTCGTGCATCGTGCCGGGACTGAGGATTTCGAAGATCACAACGGGATCTTCGACCCAAGTGGCATTTGCGGCGACGGGTGTGCAGACAACGAAGGCATCCGGATACCGGACACGGCCATCCAGGCGTATCTTAAGGTGACTGCCGTGCGGCCGGCACGGCTGGCCGCGCAGGCGCGTGCCAAGAGCGGCCAGCAGATTGCTCTGAATCGCGGAATGCGCCACCGTCCCACCCGTCATCGCCCGCGGCTGATACCCGTCGAACTCGTAGCGCAGCGCCTGCCGTTCCTCCCACGCCAGGAACTCGTCCACACTCATCGGCCGGCGCAGGGCAACGTTCATATCCCGCACCCTACCAGACCATCACCCCGCCATCACGCCCTAACTTGACCCCCCGCCCCCTT
>CAZZYR010000213.1:0-3640 GCA_964658235.1 uncultured Acetobacteraceae bacterium
CCAGGGCTGGGGCGCTGGACACCGTGCGCGCCGGGGCGCGCCGGGCCGCCGCGAGGCTGACCGCGTCAAGCAATGCGGCGGGGGCATAGGGCTTTGTCAGGCGGCTATCCATGCCCGCCGCAAGACATTCCTCCAACTCCCCCACAAAGGCCTGGGCCGTCAGGGCCACGACGGGCACCGCGCCCCGCGCGCCGCCGAGGGCGCGGATCCGGCGTGTGGCGGCCAGCCCGTCCACCCCTGGCATGCGCACATCCATCAGAACCACATCGAAATCGCTCGCCGCGGCGGCGTCCACTGCCTCCAGGCCGCCGCTGACGCATGTGACCGCGTGCCCGGCGGCCTGCAGGAAACCGCGGGCGACGTCACGGTTCATTTCGGCATCGTCTGCCACAAGTATGTTCAGCACGGGGCTGGGTGGGGCGTCCGCCGCAGGGCTCGCGGCGTCCTCCGCAGGCGTGTCCGCGGGTGCCATCGGCAGACGCAGCCAGAATACGCTGCCACCGGCGGCATTCTCCTGGTAGCCGAGTTCGCCGTCCATCAAGGCCACGAGCCGGCCGGAAATTGCCAGGCCCAGCCCGGCGCCCTCGGCGGCGCTGGGGTCTTCGCCCAACCGCTCGAAGTCGTGGAACAGCAGATGCTGCCGGGCGGCCGGGATGCCCGGCCCGGTATCGGCTACCTCCAGCCGCAACGCGGAAGGGGGCATTGCCAGCACGCGGATTTCGATCCCGCCGGTTTGGGTGAACTTCACGGCGTTGCCGAGCAGGTTCAGGAGCACCTGCCGCAGCCGCGTCCCGTCCGCCACGATGTGCGCCGGCGCCCCAGGCGCAAATGCCAGGCCGAGCCGCAAGGCTTTCGCATCCGCGGACGGCCGCACCAGGTCCAGACAGGATTCGATCAGGCGCTGCAAGTCCAAAGGGCCTGCCTCCAGGCGGACATGTTCGGCCTCGATCTCCGACAGATCCAGCACGCGGTTGATCATTTGCAACAGATGAGTCCCTGCGCCGAGCATCGCTTCAACCCGGGCCAGTTGCGGCGGCGTCAGGCCACCGTCGTCGCGCAGCAACTGGGAATAGCCGAGGATTCCGCTGAGCGGGGTGCGCAGCTCGTGGCTCATGCCCGCGAGGAATCGCGATTTGGCCTGGCTGGCTTGTTCCGCCTTGTCTCGCGCGCGGGAGAGATGCACGGCCAGCCGTTCCAGCGCGGTGTTGCTGGTGCGCAATTCCTTTGCGGTGCGCCCCAGGCGCGCCTGGGTTTCATAGACGGCGGCGGCCATGGTGTTCAGCGTGGTTGCCAGCTGGCGCAGTTCCTGCGCGTGCCAGATCGGGATCGACACGCGCGCCAGCAGGTCTCCGGTCCCGAGCCGCGCGGCGGTGCGGCTGAAGGCAGCCAGCGGCAGGATGACCATCAGCCAGGCCGCCAGCCAGGCCGCGGCGGCGGCCAGCACCAGGGCCACCAGCGTGCCGCCGAAGGCGACCGCGATGCGGCTGTTCGCATCCGCCAGAACCTCACGCCGTCCCACGCCCACGGCGAGGACGATCTGATCGTCCGAGCCTGGCAGGGAGGCGTAGCCGGTGATGCGCTCGATCCCATCTGCATCGCTGCCATACGCGATGCCGGGGACGCCGGGCGCGTGGCGATAGGCCCGCAGCACTGGCCCGGTTGGCGCGGCTTGCATCCCGCTGTGCTGCTTGGGATAGCTTGCAAGGATGGTCCCGTCCCGTGCGTCCAACAGCACGGTGGACGTGCTGCCAGCCCCGTGGCTAGTCCGTTCGGACCCCAACCTTTGCGATAGGGTTTCAAACCAGCTGAGATTGAGCCCTGCCGCCAGCAATTCTGCCGGGCGTGCGCCTGCGAGCGGCGCCGAAGCGCGCGCGGCCGGCACGGCCAATCCGATAAAGATGGCCGGCAGTCCCGTTGTCCTGGAGAATACGAGATCACTGAGCTCGAATCCCGCGGCGCCGGGCCGCAGCAGGCGACGCACGAAAGGCCGCTTGCTGACGTCCAGGCGCACTTTAGGGTCCGCGGCGATGCATCCGGCCCAGCCCTGGCTATCGATCAGTGCGAGCGAGCCCACCGCAGGATGGTCCGACAAGATTGGCGTGAATAGTCCGAAGCAGTTTTCCTGTGTGATCATGCCCGATGCCGCCAGCCGCGACAGGACTCGCAGCAACGTCTTGGCCTCCCGGACCGCACTGTCCTGCTGCTCCGCGCCCAGACGCGCCAGTTCGAAGACCCGCTGTCCGCCGGCCTGGACCACGTCCCGGCGCATCTGCGCCGCGCCGGCCACCAGCAGACCGGCAAGCGGCATGGCGCCGAGGATGACAAGCAGCATCACGCGCGTCCGCATGCTGGCAAATGCCAGCACTGATTGCCACGCCACCGAAATCACCGCTGCTCCCGAGACTCTTGCGCGGGGAATATCGCATGCAGGTGTAAGCGAGATGTAACTGCGAAGCCTGGGTGATTGACTCCGGGCAAGTCGGCCGGGAAAAGCGAGACTGTTACGGGAGCAGATAAATGCGGGAACGGCGGACGCGGATATGGGCCGGCCTGGCCGGGTTGATACTGGGCGTGCCCGGCGCTGCCGGCGCGGCCGGTTTCGCCGTGGTGGGCAGCGTTGCCGGCGGTCCGTTGATCGGGGCTGTGAGTGGTCACGTGCTGTATGGCGTGGTGCCATACGGCGGGGGTTCCGGCGCGGGCGAGTTGTTCAGCATCACGCTGGCCGGCCATGTGGCCCGCCTGCATGATTTTGCGGCTGGCACGGACGGCAGCGGACTGACCGTGCGCCTGGTGCGGCAGAGCAGCGGCGACCTGGTGGGCATAGCGAGCTCCGGTGGGCAATACGGCGGCGGCACACTTTGGCGATACGCGGCGAACAAGACCTTCGGCGTGCTGCACGCCTTTGGCGCATCGGGAGATGGCAGCCTGCCGCTGCAGGGGCCGGTGGGGGACCAGGCGGGCGACCTGTTCGGCACCACGGCCGGCGGCGCGGTGGCCACCAACGGCAACGCGTTCAAGCTATCGGCCAGCGGCACCTATGCGAGCTTGCATGATTTCCTCAGCGGTACGGACGGCCACTGTCCGTTTTCCGGCGCCGCGCGCGGTCCTGGTGCGGAACTGTATGGCACCACCGTGGGCAATGGCTTCGGCGGCAATCCCAACGGGTCCGTCTGGAAGATCAGCGCGCAGGGCACGCTGTCCACGCTGTATGCGTTCACCGATGGCGCGGACGGCGAGTGGCCGCACCAGGCGCCGGTGGTGGATGCGCAAGGCAATGTCTTCGGCACGACCAGCGTGCAGCAGGGCAATTCTTTCGACGGCGCGCTGTGGACGATCGGCGCCAAAGGCGGCTTTAGGATCCTGCATGGTTTCACGGCGGCCACCGACGGCAGCCAGCCGAACAGCATCCTGGTCAGCGACGGGCACGGCACGTTGTTCGGCACCACGGCTACCGGTGGGCCGGGTGGCTACGGCACCGTGTTCAGCATCACCGAAGGCGGCACTTTCACCGTGCTGCACGCGTTCGCCAATGGGGCGGATGGCGGGGGCCCGACCGGCAGCCTGGTGCGCAATGCGGGCGGCGTGATCTTTGGTGGGACGCAGTCGGGGCAGGTGTTTCGGATTACGCCGTGAAGGAAGC
>CAZZYR010000213.1:3740-5011 GCA_964658235.1 uncultured Acetobacteraceae bacterium
AAAAAAGAAGGCCTTGCCTTACTCTTCAGGGACCATACTGCGGTGCAAATCCCTGGTTCGTCACCGGATCCCCGGCGTTGCACGTGTAGCTGGACGCAAGATTCGGATTGCCGCTGAAATACGCGCTATGTGCCGGATAAAGGCACAGCGGCCGGCTGAACGCGATCCCTTTGCTTTGTGTATCCTGCACGTATTTCGTGGCGATAAGCTGCGTCGGCGGCAGGCCGTGCTCCACCCAGGCGATCAGCGCGCCGAGTGCATCGTCCGACGGATCGAGCGGCTTGGGCGGCAGGTTGCCAGAGAGGTTGCCGAAGGCGTTCGGGCCGGGTCCGCCGCCGCAATGCCAGACGCCCGGCGCCATGAACAGGCGCAGGTAATCCGTGACGTGCGGATCGGCGGCCGCCACCGCATTGTAGTAATCGATGGCCGTGGCGGACGGGATCAGCGGGTCGGCGTAGCCATGATACATCAGCATGCGGTGGCCCTGCTTCGCGAAGGCGGACAGGTCCGTGCTGTTCGCGTTCAGCACGCCGGCAAAGGTGCTGTTACCGACAGGCGTGTTGTCGATGGTGGCGATTTCAGCTGCCAGCTCGCCGGACAGCACGGATGGGGTGCTGAACATTTCCTGCCAGACCCAATCCGGGCCAAGGGCCCAGAACATGAGGCTGTCAAAAGCGGGTTCGCTGCCGGCCTGCTGCCAGGGCAGGCCGAGGTTGCCGGAAAACCCGTTGGCGGCGGTGAGTGCCACCGGCTCCTCCGTGCCGCGTTCGCCGCCGGGATAGAGCTGCGCGCCATGGTCATCCACGGCACCCGTCCAGACGCGGTTCATCGCCTCGGTTTGGTGCAGCGTGAGGCAGGTGCAGCTGGCCGCCGTCGGGTCCGTGCAGGGGACTTCGCCGGCCGCGCCGTGGCAGAGCAACGCGCGCGCGTTGGCCTTGCACATGGCAGGCTGGGTCAGGAAGTCATCGGACCTGCGCCCGCCGTCCCGTCCCGCGCATTGGCGCAGCACCAGCTTGTGACTGAGCGCAAGAGCGGCATTTGTCAGATAGGCATCGGCCGCGAAATGGGTCGCTTCGTAAACGGCGGGACCGGCCATGTGCAGATGGGTGCGGTTGTGCGCGGGTGCGCCGGCAAGGATGCCGTCGTAGTCGTTCGGGTAGCGCTGGCTTTCCATCAGCGCCTGCTGACCGCCGGTGGAGCAGCCGTTGAAATAGGTATAGGCGGGTTTCTTCGTGTAATAAGCGGCGACGATCTGTTTGGCCGCCACCGTC
>CAZZYR010000214.1:0-4979 GCA_964658235.1 uncultured Acetobacteraceae bacterium
ACCTCGCAGGCTCCCAGGCCGGCCAGCGCGCCACCGACGAGACCGTGGCCCAGGCCAACGGCGCCTGGCGCCCGACGATCTCGCTGCAGGCCACCTATGGCGTCGAGAAATATTTCTTTCCCGGCATCACCATCACCGGCTTCGGCACCATCACTTCGGTCAACGACCATCCGATCAACGGTGCGGTGATCCTCTCCCAGCCGATCTTCCGCAGCGGCCGCACCATCGCCGGCTGCCCCGGCTGGTTCGTCATCGGACAGGCGCCCCCCGGCACCCCCATCGGCCTCCAGCACCAAGCCCCGCCGCTCGGCATTCCGCCGCCCGGGGCGCCTGCCGCCGCCCCGTTCCCCGCTGCGCCCGCCAGCGCCGTACAGCCCTGGCGGGAGACGGACCTTATTGCCCTCATCCTCATCCCCGCTGCCGCGGCGCTGGCCGGCCTGCAGGCGCGCGGCCTTACGCACCGCGCCATCAACCCGGACAATCTCTACCACGCCAGCCCACGGGACCACGCCACCCTCGGCCCGTTCTGGGCAGCCCCGCCCGCCTGCCACCAGCCACCCGTCTTCGAGCCGCCCTACATGGCGCTCTGCCTGCCCAGCGCCCGCGGTGACGGCGCCATCGCGGACGACATCTATGCCCTCGGCGTCACCCTCCTTTCCCTGGCCATTGGCCGCATCCCGCTTGCTGCCCTGGAACCCGCGGCCATCCAGCGCCGCAAACTGGAGCTCGGCAGCTTCGAGGCGCTGACGGCGGACGCCAGCCTCCCGCCGCTCATCTCGGACCTGCTGCGCGGCATGCTGGCCGAGGACCCGGACCACCGCCCTTCGCCCGCCCTGCTTACCCGCCCGGAACAGGCCCGTGCCCGCCGCGTCGCCGCCCGCCCGCCCCGCCGCGCCCAGCTTCCGCTCGACGTCGGAAGCCTCAAGGCCTGGTCCGCCCGCGAGCTCGCTCATGCCATCGGCGCCCAGCCGGAACGCGGCCACATCCTGTTGAAATCCGGTGACGTGGAGCGATGGCTGCGCCGCACGCTCGGTGATCCGCAAATCGGCATGCGCGTGGAGGAGGTATTGCGCCGCGCCGACCCAGGCGCCATGGACGACGGCCGGCAGCAGGCGCTCACCGTCATGCGCTGCGTCGCCGCCATAGACCCGCTTGCTCCCCTGGCCTGGCGCGGCATCGCCTTTCAGCCGGACGGCATCGGCCCAGCCATCGCCGGCGCGCCTGTCGGCCTGCTGGCTGCCATCCAGGAAATTGTCGCCACCGAAGCCGTGCAAGAGTATTGCGTGTCCAGCGCGGGCCGTCACACCCGCGCCGGCCTCAAGGAGGATCAGCGGGACTGGCGAATCTGGCTGCTCGCCCGCGGCCCCGCCGGTGGCGTCAACCGCCTGGCCTACGGCATGAACCCCATGCTCGCCTGCGCCTCTCCGCTCCTGGCCGGCCATTCCGTGGTCCGCGTGGCGGACCTCCTGCCGGCGCTGGACGCCGCTGCCGCCGCCGCGGACCGCACCCGGCCGCCCATGGACTCCCACATCGCGGGCTTCATCGCCGCCCGCGCCGAGTCCGCCATCTCCGGAGACCTGGCCACCCTCACCAGTTTCGCCAGCCAGGAAGACCGACTCGCCGTGCTCCGCCTGTTCGGCCGCCTGCAAACCCGCCTCAACCCGGACCCCCTGCCAAACCTCGCCGCCTGGCTCGTCTCCGGCGGCCTGGCCAGCGTGCAGGACTGGGCCAGCCACCACACCCGCATCCGACTGGAAAACGACCTCAAGCGCGCGGTCGCCGAAGGCCGGATCGCGGACATCGCCACCTTGCTGGATGACGTGCCATCCCGCCGCGCGGACCGCCTCGGCGCCGCGCAGGCGGTCTCCCGCGTCGAGCAGCTCGAAGATGCCCTGGCCGCCATCACGCGGGACGCGACGCGACGCGCAGATGCCGCCCGCCATCTAAGCTATGAACTGGTCACCGGCGCCGGCCTTCTCGCCAGCCTCGGCGCCGTCCTCGCCCTCGCGATGCACTGATGTCTGCTGCCCCACCTGCTGCCGACGAGCCCGGCCTGGAAAAGCCAGTCAGGGCCTCCATGCTGTGGGTCCAAGGCCTGGCCAGCGGCGCGCTGCTCACCTTCGCCGCGCCCACCGCCATCGTCCTTGCCATAGTATTGGCGCCAGCCATCGCATGCGCTATCGGCGAACGCACCGCCAACCACGCCATGGCCCGCGCCGTGGCACTCTGCTGTGCCGCAGCCGGCCTCAGCCCTCTCTGGCACCTTTGGATGCTGGGCGACCACATGGAAGCCGCTCTCATCATCCTCGGAGACCCTTATACGGTCGTTCTCGCCTGGGGCGCCGGCGCCTCCGCATGGGCGCTTTGCCAGATTCTTCCCGTCCTCATCCGCGCCGCTTGGGATATCCGTGAGGCCACGCGGGCAAGGGCGCTGGAAGCCGAAATCGCCCGTTGCAGGGAGGAGTGGGACTTGACCAACGCGAAGTCGGAGGGAGGCTAGAAGGCCCTATTTTCTGGAAAAAACAAGCAAAAAACGTTTGTCCGTGCTGTCGCGGGACAGCACGGACAAGGTGGCCGGGTAACTTATGCGGCGTGGGCCATGCGGCGTTCGGCGACCTGCATCTTCATTGCCTTCTGCAGCTTCTCGAACGCCCGCACCTCAATCTGCCGCACACGCTCGCGGCTGATGTTGTACTGCTGGGAGAGCTCCTCCAGCGTCGTCGGATTATCCTTCAGCCGGCGCTCGATCAGGATGTGCCGCTCACGGTCGTTCAGCGTCGTCAGCGCGCCGCCCAAAAGCGCCTTGCGTCCTGACAACTCCTCACGCTCGGCAAGCTCGGTCTCCTGGCTGACGCCCTCGTCAACCAGCCAATCCTGCCACTCGCCTTCGCTGTCCGCGCGCACCGGCGCATTCAGGCTATGGTCCGGAGCCGCCAGCCTGCGGTTCATGCTGACCACGTCCTGCTCCGGCACGCCCAGCGTGGTGGCGATCTTCGCCACATGCTCCGGCCGCAGATCGCCGTCCTCGATCGCCTGCATCTGGCCCTTCAGCCGGCGCAGGTTGAAGAAGAGCTTCTTCTGGGCGGCCGTGGTGCCCATCTTCACGAGCGACCAGCTATGCAGGATGTATTCCTGAATCGCCGCACGGATCCACCACATCGCATAGGTGGCCAAGCGGAATCCACGGTCGGGATCGAAGCGTTTGACCGCCTGCATCATCCCCACATTGCCTTCACTGATCAGCTCGCCCACCGGCAAGCCGTAGCCGCGATAGCCCATCGCGATCTTCGCCACCAAACGCAGATGGCTGGTGACCAGCTTATGCGCGGCGGCCATATCCTCCTTGTCGCGCCAGGATTGCGAGAGCGACAGCTCCTCCTCCGGCGTCAACATCGGAAACTTACGAATCTCCTGCAGATAGCGGGAGAGGTTGCCTTCTGGGGCGACATTAACAAACGCTGCGGCCACGGGCGGGCTCCTTGATCTTCCGGTGGACAGCACCCGGTCACAGCCCTTTACGGCGCTGGACGTCATGCGGTTTCTCACCAACCGGTGCGGAGCGCGAAAATCATATCACATCCGGTTCGGAATCCCTCAAAAGGCAATTCTGAAAGGACGCTCGCCGATGCGGCACGCCCGCCACATCAACGTGTTATGTTATACAGGACCGAGGCGGTCCGGTCAAGAATTCGCTGCACCGCAAAATCCCTATCACGCTGGTTTGATACGGATTACGTTTAAGATATCTGCGTTAACAAATCCTGAAAATCCTGTGGCAGCGGCGTCTCGAACCGCACCTCATGCCCCGTCCCGGGATGCCTGAAACCCAGTGTCGCCGCATGCAGCGCCTGGCGTGGAAAATCCAGCATCGCGCCGCGCGCCGGCTCCGCCACCCCCCGGCTCACCGCCGGGATCCGCCGCAGATACACCGGATCACCCACCACCGGATGCCCCTTGGCGGACAGATGCACGCGTATCTGGTGCGTCCGCCCCGTCGCCAGCCGGCACTCCAGCAGGCTCGACGCCGCATGGAACACCTGCCGCGTCCGGTAATGAGTCAGCGCCGGCTTGCCGCCCCGATCGACCATCGCCATCCGTTTGCGGTCCTTCGGGTCCCGCCCGATCGCCCCCTCGATGGACCCCGCCGCCTCCGCCGGTATCCCCCACACCAGCGCCACATACGCCCGCTCGATATCGCGCGCCGCGAACGCCGCGGACAGCTTCGCCAGCACCTCCTCCGTCTTCGCCACCACCATCACCCCGGACGTATCCCGGTCCAGCCGGTGCACGATCCCTGGCCGCCGCTCCCCGCCGATACCCGGCAGGTTCTTGCCGCAATGCGCCAGCAGCGCGTTCACCAGCGTCCCGTCCTCGTTGCCGGGCGCCGGATGCACCACCAGCCCCGCCGGCTTGTCCAGCACGATCAGATACTTGTCTTCGTGTAGGATGGTGAACGGGATTGCCTGCGGCTGGGGCACCGCGGAGACCACCTCCAGCGGCGTCAGCGAATAGGCGCTGCCCGCCCGCACCGGATCCGCTGGCTGGGTGAACACCACGCCGTCTTTTGCCACCCGACCCGCCTCGATCAGCGTCTTCAACCTGCTGCGGGTCATTGTGCCGATCGCCCCGGCAAGGTAGCGGTCCGCGCGCTCGCCTTCCGCCTCCGGCGGCGCCACCACTTCAATCGGTTCGGGGGTCATCCCGGCCATATAGGGGAGTTCGCCGCCGAATGCGCGCCATGCTGATCCTGGTCATCGCCATGGGCGTCCTCATCGTCGCCGGCACCGCCACTGTTGCCATTATCATCGTCGGCCGCATGGCTCACCCCGCCGCCGAAACCACCGCCGGGACCATCTTGGACCAGCCCCCCGGCACCCGCATCGTCGCCGCCACCGCCATCGGCAACCGCATGGCCCTCGTCCTCCAGGGCGGCGGCCCGGACCGCGTCATCCTGGTCCCACCCGCCCCCGTTCGCCTCC
>CAZZYR010000215.1:0-4963 GCA_964658235.1 uncultured Acetobacteraceae bacterium
TTCAAAAAAGAAGCCTTCCTTATTCCGTCGCCGCCGCCAAAATCGGCCCCGTATGCGCCGACTGCACCAGGACCGCCACCTTCAGCCCCGCCGCCGGCGCCCGCGGCAACGCAAAGCTGCTGGCCTGACCAGTCCATGCGCCCAGCACCGTCACCTGCCGCACCACATTGCGATGCGGCAGCGTCACGCCGGCATTCTCGCCGCGATGTACCGGCACCTGCACAATCCTGGGGTCGTAGCGCACCAGCACTACGTCGGCCTGCCCGGTGCCGGCACCCACCGTCACCTGCGATCCGGTGATTTTGATGTCCGGGCCGGCGTTCCCGCGGTCGCCTTGCTGGACCAGCGCGGCCAGGCCGTCCGCCCGGTCACCCACGCCGTCTACCCGGCCATTGACCACCACCTGCGGCGTGAACACGCCGCTCGTGTGCCCCGATCCAGCGTAGTCATACTGCCGTCTGGTGAACGCCTTGTCGCCAAAGGTGTCGGTCCAGCCGAGGTAATCCCAGTATGTCACCTCCCAGCTCAGCGCCAGAACGTCCCGCCGCCCGGCAATGGCCAGCACCTGCGCGTTGGCCGGCGGGCAGGAGGAGCAGCCCTGGCTTTGGAACAGCTCCACCACCACCAGATGTGCCGCGTCCGCGGCACGTGCGGTTCCCGCAAGGCCCATGATGGCAAGCGCGCCAAGCAGCAGTTTCATCCGGTTCCGCCTCCCTCGCCGGCCGCATGCCGGTCGAGGGAAGTTTCGTCCGTCAGCGGCCCTGGGTTACCCGCCCATGTAGTCCATCTTGCCGATCTGCACGCCGTTCTTGCGCAGAATCGCGTAGGCGGTGGTCATGTGGAAATAGAAGTTCGGCAGCACAAAGCTCGTCAGGTAGCCGACGCCTGTGAAGGTCATTTCCCGCCCTGGAAATTTCAGCGTGATCTCGCGCGTCTCGCTGCCCTCGACCTGGCTTTCCGTGATTCCCTCCAGGAAGGCGATGGTCTTGGCGATGCGCGCCTGCAGCTCCTCGAACGTGCTCTCAGTGTCCGGAAAAGACGGGACCTCGATCCCTGCCAGGCGGCCGCCGCCGTTTTTGACCGTGTCGCAAGCGATCTGCACCTGCCGAGTCAAAGGATGCATGTCCGGCGCCAGGCGCCCTTGCAGCAGCACCTCCGGCGCAAACTTGCGCGCCTCCGCATCCGCCGCGCCCTTCTTCAAAACGCCCGCGAACGCCCGCAGTCCATGCACAAAAACCGGAATCGTCACCGCATACATCGACAAAGCCAAGCAAGCCTCCATTGAAAAAGTTTTTTGCTTCTTTTTTTCAAAAAAGAAGGCCTTCCTTTCTTCCCCTCTCCCCGCAAACGCAAGCGCCCCCCAGTGCGGCTTTCCGGTTCGCCCTGCCAGAAATTCCATGCCCCCGCTCGCCGCCGGACTGGTTTCAACTCTCTTCCAGCTGGGCGCATGGATTTTTCAACCGCGCTGCGCTCGCCCGGCAGCACGCTCAAGCCGTTCGTCTATGCGCTGGCGCTCGAGCGTGGCGTGCTGTCTCCCGCCGCGGTGCTGCAGGACCTGCCGGACACCAGCGCCGGCATCGGCAATGCGGACGGCGCCTATCTGGGCCCGATGCTGCCACGCCAGGCGCTCGCCAACTCGCGCAACGTGCCCGCGGTTACGGTGCTGCGCGCGGTGGGCCTGCAACGCACATTCGAGCAGTTGCGCGCTTTGGGCCTGCACGATCTGACGGCACAGCCGAGCGCTTCGGCCTGTCCATGGCCATCGGTTCCCTGCCCACCAGCCTGAACCGGCTGATGCGCGCCTACGCCACCTTGGCCGAAGACGGGCAGGACGCGCCGCTCCAATGGCTGCGGGATCAGCCTACCGCGTCGCCCCAGACCCTGATCACACGTGACGTGGCGCGGCGCATCGGGCTGTATCTATCCGATCCGGTAGCGCGCCTCCCCAGCTTCCAGCGCTATGGCTCGGTGGAATACCCGTTCGCCGTGGCGCTGAAGACCGGCACGTCCCAGGGCTATCGCGACGCCTGGGTGATCGCCTGGTCGCAGAAATACGTGGTGGGTGTCTGGGTGGGCCGCACCGATGCCGGCCCGATGAGCCGGCTGAGCGGCGCTGCCTCTGCCGCGGGCCTGGTCCAGGCAATGCTGTTGCGGCTGCACGGGATGACGCGCGGTGACCTGACGGCGGACGATTTCGCCGCGCCGCTGGGGCAGTCCGCCGTGGAACTTTGCACCGCCACGGGAGAGCAGGCGCAAATCGGGTGCCCTGCCCGGCTGTCTGAGGTCCTGCCGGCTCTTGCAAGACGCTCATCGGTCCCGCCGGCCGCAGCCGCAGGCACAAAACTGTCCGTTCTGTCGCCGGCGGCAGGGACCCGGGTCTGGCTGAACCCAGGGGTGCCCCCCGGCATGCAGCGGCTGATATTGCGCGCCGCCGTGGAACCTAGCGTGCCTCAGATCGTATGGCGTGTCGACGGCGCGGACTTCGCGATTGCTGATCCTGCCGTTGCGCTCACCTGGCCGGCATCGCCTGGCGTACATTTCTTCCAGGTGCGGCTGCCTTTCCAGGCCGGGGCCTCCCCGGTCGTTCGGATCGTTGTCGAATAGAAGATTCGGGTGTTTCAGCACACACGGCTGTCCATAGACGCGCATCGGGAGGTCCATGTGCAACCTGCCTGCGTGTTACTCAAGACGATACAAGAGAATTTTGGATAAAAAACATTACTAATCAAAACATTTGAGGCAATTTTGATAATCCCCATGTCGTCATATAGCCGGAATTAAAATACATCACGATTTGGTCAGGCGTGTTGCAGTGCAGCGTAAGTTAATATTAGATCGGTTTTGCCTTCCTGACGGCAGCGCGACAGGCCACGGACGGAGTGTACATTGTATGTCGATTAGTTTTCAGGCAGCGAATTTCCAAGCTGGGCGCCCGCCCCGCGCCTCCACGGCATCAGCCCGTGGCGTGCGGGCCAAGCGCGCGTTCGATGTGCTCGCCTGCTGTCTGCTGATCTTGATCCTGTTGCCGTTGCTTGCCGTCATTGCAGTGATCGTCCGGCTGGACGGCGGACCTGCGCTGTTTCGCCACCGGCGGATTGGTGCAGACGGCCGCGCCTTCATGTGCCTGAAATTTCGATCGATGAAGCAGGATGGCGATGCGCTGCTGGCGGCGCTTTTCGAATTGGAACCCGTTGCGGAAGCAGAATGGCGGCAAACGCAGAAGTTGCGCAATGACCCGCGCGTGACACCCATTGGGCGATTGCTCCGCAAGACAAGCTTCGACGAACTGCCGCAATTGTTCAACGTGATCATGAATGACATGAGCCTGGTGGGGCCACGTCCGATCACCGCGGAAGAAGCAGTCCGCTACGGCGGAATGATGCGATATTACTGCGCCAGCAAGCCCGGTATCACTGGCCTTTGGCAGGTCAGCGGCCGCAGCTCCACGTCCTATGAACGGCGGATCGAACTCGATGTCGCCTATGTCCAGAATTGGACGTTTCGGAAAGATCTTGTGATACTCGCCAAAACCATTCCCGCCGTCCTGTCACGCGAAGGCGCCTGCTGAGAGGAGGGAAGAACTTATTTTGTGAAAAAGAAGCGAAAAGCTTTCGATCATAGGGTGCGATGCTAAAACGATAGAGTGCTGCGCACGGCAGACACCCACAAACCAACATCTGGTCAGCCCATCGAAAAAGTTTTTTTGGTTCTTTTTTGTAAACAAAGAACCGCTTGCTTCCCCGGTCCCCAGGCTTCTGGAAACGCATCAGTGCCAGACTGGCGGACCCGAAAGGATTCGAACCTTCGGCCTCTGCCTTCGGAGGGCAGCGCTCTATCCAGCTGAGCTACGGGTCCCGCGCGACCGATATACAGAAGCCGCGCGGCGGATGCCAGTGCCGCCCGGCTATGAGGCCCCGCCTAGTACGGCCACGTTGCGCGGCCGGCGGTGCCGTCCAGCAGGCGGGCAGGGGCCGCGGCGGAAACCTCGCCGTCCCAGGCATGGTCCGCCTGCCACGCGGCGGCATTGATGTCCGCCCCGGAGGGCAGCCAGGCCTGCGCGTCGTCCAGCCAGGCCAGCACATCGGCCTCCACCAGCGCGCGATCCAGGTCGCGCAGCAGCAGGTGGTATCCGTTCAGATACATCGCCCGTCTGACGCCAGGCGGCGTTTTGGCCCATGCGGCGGCAATGGCCTGCTGCGGGATCACCTGATCCCGGCGGCCGTTCAACAGAAGGGTATTCGGCGGCAAATTCCGCGCTGCCGCCTGTGCGCTGTCCATCAGGTCCACCAGCCCGCGCAAGGTGCGCACAGTGGCGCCGCGCAAGGTCAGCGGATCGTGCGCGAGCCGCAGCAGCGCGTCCCGGTTGTCGCTGGCGGCAATCTCCAGGGGCACCTCGGTGCCGGTGAGTTTCCAGCCGGGCGCCACGGCGAAGGCCGCCCACAACGCCCCGCGCACCGGCAGCGCCATTTGCGCGCGCCCCCACACGGCGGGCGATATCAGGACATAGGCATCCGCCGTGTCCGGCGCGCGTGCGGCCACGCACATGGTCACAGCGCCGCCCATGCTCTCGCCGGCCATCACCAGCCGCTGGCCAGGAAAGCGCGCGCGCAACTGGCGGGCCAGTTCAGCCGCGTCATCGATCATCACCGCCTGGCCCGCCCACACGCCGCGGTCCGCAGTGGCGCCGAAGCCGCGCTGATCGGGTGCCACCACCGTGTAGCCGGCCGCGGCCAGGCCAGGCGCCGGGTATTCCCAAGCATCCCGGCTATCCGTGAACCCGTGCAGCGCCAGGATCACCCCGCGCGGCGCCACGCCGGCAGGCGGCCGCCACACCCGCGCCGGAAGCTCGAAGCCGTCCGGCATCCGGAACACCTGGTCAGGCGCCGGAAACGCGGCGGATTGCGCCGCCTGCGCGGAGGCGGCATAGGGCAGCCCGGCGCGCGCCAGCACCAGGTAAAGCGGC
>CAZZYR010000216.1:0-4931 GCA_964658235.1 uncultured Acetobacteraceae bacterium
CGCACATTCAAATTCGGCCTGCGCCTGCATATCGTTGTCCGCGAAACCCGCCAGGCCGCCTGGGATGCGGCCAACGACCTGATCCGCTACGTGGACGACAAGGTCATTGCCGACGCGCAAAAGGTGTTTTCCCGCTATGACAGCGTCGGCCAGCAACGTATGGCCGCTTTGCACGGCGGCAACCGTTCGAAGCTGGAAATCAGCCCCGACCTTTGGGCCGGCGTGGGCCTGGTGCGCGGCGGCGCCGGCACGGCGCTGGTGGGTGACGCGGACACGGTGGCGGCACGCCTGCTGGAATATCGCGACCTCGGCATCGACAGCTTCATCCTGTCCGGCTATCCGCATCTGGAAGAGGCCTACCGCGTCGCCGAACTCCTGTTCCCCCGTCTGCCGCTTTCGCATAGCGCGCAGGCCGGCAAGCCTGCCATCGCGTTGAACGGCCCGTTCGGTGAAATCATCGCCAACGAGCGCGCGCCCGTGCTGGCCGCCGCCTCGTGACAGACCTGCATGCGCCGGAGATCAACCTGCGCATTCCACGCGCGCTGATCCCCTGGCTGGTGCCATTGGCGCTGCTGCTGGTGTGGGAGGGCCTGACCGCCGGCGGTTTGGTGCCTGCCCGAAAACTACCGCCCCCGCATGCTGTCCTGCTGGCTGGATGGACCGCGTTGCGCTCAGGCGAATTGCTGTCCGACGTGCTGGTCTCCACGGGCCGCGCGGCCAAGGGGTTCCTGATCGGCGGCACGCTCGGCTTCGGCTTCGGCTTGGCCGCCGGCGTCAGCCGCCTTGCGGAAAATCTCTTTGACGGCACGCTGCAGATGCTGCGCATGGTTCCGCATCTGGCGCTGATTCCCCTCGTGATCGTCTGGTTCGGCATCGATGAATCGGCGAAGGTTTTCCTCGTCTCCGCCGGTGTGTTCTTCCCGATCTATTACAACACCTATCACGGCATCCGCACCATCGATGCCGGGCTGCTGGAAATGGCGCGCATCCAGGGCCTGCGCGGCGCGGCGCTGTTCTGGGAAGTCATCCTGCCCGGCGCGCTGCCTTCCATCCTGGTTGGCGTGCGCTACGCGCTTGGCATCATGTGGCTGACACTGATCGTTGCCGAAACGATCGCCGGCAACGCCGGCATCGGCTTCATGACCATGAACGCGCGCGAGTTCATGCAGACGGACATCGTTGTGCTCGGCATCCTGCTCTATGCGGTATTGGGTAAGCTGATCGATGTGGTGGCTCGCTGGACGGAAGGGAGGGCGCTCGCATGGCATCCATCGTTCAGCCAGGCCTGAATTTCTTTGCCCGCAACGTCTCGCGCCGGCACGTCGAAACCGCGGCGCGTGCCGGGGCGCCGGTCAGCGGCTTGCCGATCCGTATCCAGAACGTCGGCAAAAGCTTTGGCGCGCGCACGGTTTTGCATGACATCAACCTGATGATTCATCCCGGCGAGTTCGTGGTCATCGTCGGCCGCAGCGGCTCCGGCAAAAGCACATTGCTGCGCATGCTGGCCGGCCTGGATACGCCGGATCAGGGCCATATCCAGCTCGGCGGCGTCTCCCCCAGTGCGGCCGCGTCCGGCGTTCGTATCATGTTTCAGGACGGCCGCCTGCTGCCCTGGCGCCGGGTGATAGACAACGTCACGCTGGGGCTCCCCCGCAGCGCGCGCCACCGGGCCGAGGCGGCTTTGTCCGCCGTCGGACTGGCGGATCGCGGCGGCGAATGGCCGCGCGTTTTGTCCGGTGGCCAACGCCAGCGCGTGGCCCTGGCGCGCGCCTTGGCCGCGGATCCGCAACTGATCCTGCTTGACGAGCCGCTGGGCGCGCTGGACGCGCTGACCCGGCTGGAGATGCAGTCGCTGATTGAAAAACTCTGGCAGCGCGCCGGGTTTACCGCGGTGCTGGTGACGCATGATGTGTCGGAGGCCGCGATCCTCGCCGATCGGATTTTGCTGATCGAGGATGGCGGCATTGCGCTGGATCTGCCGGTTGACTTGCCGCGTCCCCGGCGGACAAGCGCGGCGCTGGCGGAGATTGAGGCGAAGGTGTTGGAGCGGATACTGACGAAGTAAGGAAGCACTTCTTTTTTGAAAAAAAGAAGCAAAAACTTTTAACTATGATGGCTCGCCGCACGCTTGAAACGGTCTCCGGCACAGCCATTCGCAAAAGTTTTTTGTTCTTTTTTTCAAAAAAGGAATGCTTGCTTCCTTGCCCTAGAAAATCAACCACGCAAACAGGAACAGCGTGTTATTGTCGGACGCATTGCGCCCGAACCCGTCATAGTTCCTCGCCGCGCCATTGAACTGCGTATAGATCGTGTACTGCGCGCCCAGCTTCAAATTTGCCCAAGGTCCCGCCCAGGATCCCGCTTTGCCGAACGGCACATAATCCGCTTCCAGGATGAACGCGTTAGAGCTTGGCCGTCCATTGGCGCTGCCGAAAATCGGCGCCGGCGCATACAGTAATGGATTGGCGGTCCCCCATGTCTGCTGCCACGCCAGCGTGGCGCCATATGTCTGCTGGTAGTAGCCGGACGTGGTCACCCGCGCCTGGTTGAGCGTGTTGGAGGAGCCGCTGGATGCGCCGAGCTTGTTGGCCGCCGTCAGCCGCGCGTGCTCGTGGTCGAAGATGCCGAGCACCGAGCCGGTCCAGGTGCCGTCACCCAGATATTGGTAGCCCGCGTCCAGCGCCAGATCCGTATAGGTGTTGCTGCCGTCCATACGGTCCGCGGTGAAGGTGTCCGTGGCCGGATTGAGGCTGGAGGTGAGGAAGATCCCGCCCACATGCGCGGACTGGCCCGCCCAATCCCACTCATACGCGGCGCGGGCATAGGGCGCGGCATGCGCGATGGCGCCGGGGCCGTAGGCTGATCCGGTGAAGCGCAGCATGTGCGGCGAGTAAGTCTTGTAGGCGCCGCCTTCAAGATACAAGGACCGGTCATACCAGGCATAGACCGTGACGCCGATGGCCGAGCCGCTCAGCCCGCCGGCCAGCAGAGGCTGGGCGGACGGCGTGGGTGCCAGCGCGGACGACACGTAAGGGTATCCCCAGGCGTAGCTGGTATCGAACGGATCTTGCACGGTGGGACCATTGTTCGCGTCCACGCCAAGCCGCAAATCCGTGTTGCCGAAAGGCACGACAAAGGAGGCGCGCAGGTCCGTGTTGTCCAGGAAGAAAGCGCGGCCGACGCCGTCATAGGTGCCCTGGATCAATCCGCCCACGTAATCTCCCACGTGGCCGCCCAGGAACACGTTGATCTGGTCGATGGTGACATTGTCGTTGCTGCCGTAGTGCGGCGCCGCCGGACCGCCCTGGCCGTGGCTGGTGTTGGTGTAGGACCCGACGAACATTGCCGAGACAGGGATGTTGGACGTCCACCCGTCACCGCCCGTCTGCGTATAGCCGCCGATCTTGAAGGCGCGTCCGAACGGGGTCAGCTGCGGCCCGTACGCACCCACATGGCAGGCCGAGCACGGCTGGCCTGTCTGCAGCGCGAAGCTGGGCACTGCGCGCGCCTCCCCGGCTGCGAGCATCGCGGCCAGCGCCGCGCCGACAAAACGCAAGAGAGGACCCCTCAACGGACGGTCGTCAGATAGGCGATCAGACTGGTCCGCTTGACCGGGTCCTTCAGGCCACCATAGCTCATCAGCGTGTGCGGCATCACCGCGCGCGGCGCCGTCAGATACCGGTCAAGCGTAGCCGCATCCCAGGTCAGGCCGGATGATTTATTCGCCGCCGAGTAGCTGAACCCCGGCGCTTGCCCCGCCGGCCGCCCAACCACGCCAAAAAGGCTTGGGCCATTCAGGTTGCGGCCCGTCTGCACCGAATGACAGATGCTGCATTGGGATTTGAAGACTGCGCTCCCCGCCTGCACGTCACCCCCGGCATCCGCCGCGCGTGCGCCGTATGCAGCGATGGCGATTGCGAATATGGCAATCCCAAAACGAATTTCGCACATGCGGCACCCCGAACAAAGTCAAGGCGCATCATTACCCCTCCGCGCGCGCTGCAGGCAGGCTCGGAAACTACCTAATGATCTCCGTTACGATCAGCCTCTCAACCCAGCGCGTGCGACCGCCCGATCGATACGCATTCCGGCACAGCCATTCGAAAAAGTTTTGTGCTTCTTTTTCAAGAAAGAAGACCCTCCTTCTCAGGCCCGCCCACCAAACAGCCGCCCCATAAACCCGCGCTTCTCATCATCCTCAACCTGCAATTCAGGCGGCAGCACGGGCCGCAGCGGCGGCGGCGGCATCGTCTCCGGCATCTCAGCAAACGGCGACTCCTCGCTCACCCGCTGGGCGCGTGTGGCCGATAGCAAACGCGGCAGCACCTCGATCAGGTCCGCGGATGGCGCCAGCGGCATGTAACGGTTTTGTGGCGATTTCGCGGCTGGCTCAGGCTCGGCGGTGAAACCGGAAAAATCCGTCGGCAGCTCGATGTAGTGCTGCTGCTCCGGCACGTCGTCGGACAAGGACGCATCGTCTTCGTAGCTGAATTGCTCCGGTTGATCGGGGTCTTCGGAATCCGGCTCCTCCGCCCGCTGGGATGCGGGCGCGCCGGGCGCGCGGGCCAGCACCACGTTGCGCGGCGGCGCCACCACCGGCAGATTCGCGACGGGCGCCGGTTCCGGATCGTTGAATGCCGCCGGCGTGAAATCATGTTCGGACGTGAACGGCAGCTTACCAAAGGCCGATGGCACGATGATCGGCACCCCCGCATCGGTCTCCTCGGCTTGCGGCGCAGCTTCGGCCTTCGGCTGGCTGCCCGGCATCAGGGGCTCGCTCGTCTGGCTATCCGGCAGCGGCGCGTCCACGGCCGCATAAAGCGGCGTCGCCGAAGTGGGGGCAGGCGGCTCTGGCACCGGCGCAGGAGGCGGCAGCACCAGGGGCGCGAGCATGGAGCTGTCCGCTACGGCGCGTTCGGCTTCTTCGAGCG
>CAZZYR010000217.1:0-4916 GCA_964658235.1 uncultured Acetobacteraceae bacterium
CAGTGCTGTCGCGGACTCAATAGACAAAAGTTTTTTGGTTCTTTTTTTCAAAAAAGAACTCTTTCTTTCTTGGATTTCTGCATGTTCAACCGCCCCCTCTTCCGCTTCGTCCCCGACAACACGCGCTTCGCCTTCATGCGCGCGCGGTTCTACGGGCTTGCGGGATCCTTCATCCTGTCCGCGCTGTCCATTGGACTGTTCTTCTATCCCGGGCTGCGCCTGGGCCTGGACTTCAAGGGCGGGATCACGATCGAGGCGCGGACGCAGGGACCGGCGGATTTCAACAAGCTGCGCGGGGCGTTCGCGGCGGCAAATGTGCCGACGGCGGGATTGCAGCGGTTTGGCGCGGATGACGATGTGCTGATCCGGCTGGATGCGCAGGCGAGCCCGGCGGCGAACCAGGCGCTGCAGAAGCAGGTGGAGACCGTGCTGGCGACCGCGCAGCCGGGGACGCGGGTGTTGCGCAACGACGTGGTTGGTGCGTCCGTGAGCGCCGAGCTGTTCCGCAACGGCGTGCTGGCGCTGGTGATCAGCCTGGGGATGATTTTTGCTTACATCTGGTTCCGGTTCGAATGGCAGTTCGCCGTGGGCGCGGTGGTAACCTTGCTGCTGGACGTGACGAAGACGATTGGATTCCTGGTGGTGACGCGCATCGAGTTCGATAGTGTAATGGTGGCGGCGATCCTGACGATCATCGGTTATTCAACGAACGACAAGGTGGTGGTGTATGATCGCGTGCGGGAGAACTTGCGGAAGTACAAGACAATGCCGCTGCGGCAGTTGATCGATCTTTCCATCAACGAGACTCTCAACCGTACGTTGGGGACAAGCTGTACGGTGTTTTTGGCCAGTGTGCCGCTGGCGATTTTTGGAGGGCCGAGTCTGAGTGGGTTTGCTATGGCGATGCTCTTCGGCATTGCAATCGGAACGGTCAGTTCGATCATGATTGCTGCACCGATTTTGCTGCTGCTGGGGGAAAACCGGTTGCGGCGCGAAGTGACGGTACCAGTTAAGGCCTGAGGCGAGGCCTCTTTTTCGACAAAGCGAAGCGAAGAACTTTAGTCTCGCTGTGGCGGCTCCCGCGTGCGCCGCATATGAGTCCTGAGAGAATTTTGGATGTTGTGCCCGGACAAGGGCAGCATGATGAGGGTTGATGCCCGACATACCTCAACCGCGATATCTGTTCGTGGGCAACGATGCCACGTGGCGAGGCGTGACAGCGGATGTGGCGGCGCGGCGCGGCGCAATTCTGGATGAGATGCCGACTGTCGCCTCCGCGCTCGCATGGATGCTGCCGCCGGGACAGGTGTATGACCTGGTGCTCGCAGAGGGACCGCTTGATTCCAGATCGGCGGACGCGCTGGCTGGGATGTTGGATGAGGTGACATTGCGGCCGACTCCGCTGTTGCTGCTGAGATGTGGGTCATCCAGCTTGGCCATGCGGCTGCCCTGTGTGGATGAGCCATCCGTGGAGGCCGTGCTGGCTAGGCTGGATGGGTTGCGGCCGTCTCACCGGCGCAGCGCCGCTACATTGCCGGTCGCGGATATTGCGTCCGCGCTGCATGCGGGCGGCTTGCGGATGCGGTTCCAGCCGATCCTGCGCGCTGCGGACCTGGTGCCGATCGGGTTGGAGGCGCTGGCGCGCCTGTACGATGGGGTGCACGGAATCCTTCATCCCAAGGAATTCATACCGCCGGCCATTGCCGGTGGGCGGGAACGCGTGCTGACGGCCGTGGCCGCCGCGCGCACATTCCTGGAGATCGGCCAACAGTTGCCCGAGACGGGACTGTTCGTGACTGTGAACCTGCCGCTGCAGACCGTGACGCATGAGGCCGCGGTGCAGCGTGGACTGGAGTTGTGCGGTGTGGCCGGGGTCCCACCAAGTGACATCGTGATCGAGGTGCTGGAGACGCATCTGGCGCCTGACCTCGATCTATTGGGGCGTGCGTTGACGGCGTGGCGCGCGGCCGGTTTCAGGACCGCGATCGATGACGCCGGGCCGTCCTTGCCGCATTGGCGAGATCTGCTGGATCTGCCGTTCAATGCGCTGAAATTGGATGGGACGATGGTGGCCGATCCTTCCCAGATGGGCCTTTTGACGTCGATCGTGCATGCGGCGCGGGCGCGCGGCCTGTTCACGGTGGCGGAGGGAATTGAAGACGCAGCAAGCCTCGCGCGGGTGACGGAGTTGGGTGTGGACGCGTTGCAGGGGTTTCTGTTTTCGCGGCCGCTGCCGGCGCTGGCGGTGCCGATCTGGTTGCGGCATTGGGCGGAAAGGCTGGAGAAGGAAGACGTTCTTTTTTGAAAAAAAGAACCAAAAAACTTTTGTCAGTGCTGTCGCGGACTCAAATAGATAAAAGTTTTTTGCTTCCTTTTTTCAAAAAAGAAGGCCTTTCTTATCTTTCGCAAGCCTCAACAAAGACTTTCGCAATCGCCTCAACCAGCGCCTGATCCTTCGTCGTGAACCGGTCAAGATCCGGGCTGTCGATATCCAGCACGCCGGCAAGCGTGCCGTTGATGGTCAGGGGAACGACGATTTCGGATTGGGACGCGCTGTCGCAGGCGATGTGGCCATCGAAGAGATGCACGTCCGGAACAACGATGGTTTTGTTCTGCGCTGCGGCGGTGCCGCAAACGCCGCGGCCAAGCGGAATGCGCGTGCAGGCCGGCAATCCCTGGAAGGGCCCGACAACGAGCGTTTGCTGCTGCAGGAAATAGAAGCCGGCCCAGTTCAGGCGTGGCAGGCGCTGGAAGACCAGGGCGGCGGTGTTGGCGGCATTGGCGATCCGGTCGGTCTCGCCGCTGAGGAGGGATTGAAGTTCTTCTAGAATGTCGGCTGCGTGGGGCGCGGAATGCAACTGGTGTGGCTTTCGGGATGCGGCTTGATGGGGTGCCAAGACGCACCCCATCCCATGCATGTCAGGTTTTGGGTTCGAAGGTGAGGGCGGCGCCGTTCATGCAGTAGCGCAGGCCGGTGGGCTGCGGGCCGTCCGGGAAGACGTGGCCAAGGTGGCCGCCGCACTTGGCGCAATGCACTTCCGTGCGGTTCATGCCAAGGCTGCGGTCTTCCGTGGTGGCGACGTTGCCGTCGATGGGAGCGTAGAAGCTGGGCCAGCCGGAATGGCTCTCGAACTTCGTGGCGGCATCGAACAGCTTGGTCTGGCAGGCGGCGCAGAGGAACTCGCCCGGGCGCTTTTCCGCGTTGAGCGGGCTGGCGCCAGGGGGTTCCGTGCCGTGCTGGCGCAGGACGCGGTATTGTTCCGGAGTGAGCTCGGCGCGCCATTCGGCGTCGGTTTTCTCGATGTTGGGCATGTGGCGGGTCTCTCGTGGCTACAGTCCCGGAAGGTAAGCAGTTCTTTTTTGAAAAAAAGAAGGCCTTACTTTTTGATCCGGTAAAGGTCCATGTCCACAGCGTGCGCAACGGGGATCAGATTAGCCGGCATTGCACCAGGGTCGCTGCCGAAGCGCTGCACCAGGACAAAATCGAACTTTTCGGGCCAGCCGTAATGGTAGAGCCGACCGCTGCCGTCGGGACGGTCGGCGATGTCGATGCCTGGCTGGTCGGAGAGAGCCAGGCCTTCGCGGAGCTGGTCAGGAGTGATGGGAAAGCCGTTGGGCGTGCTGGCGGCGCGGAAAGGCGAACGAACGTGCACGGTGGACAGGCCCGTGAACAGGGTGGGCAGGAAGGCATCGCGGTCGATGATGGCCACCTCCGGCATGTGCCACAGCGTTATGGGGTCCGAAATGCTGGTGCCGGGATCGCCGCGTGGCGCATTGACGACGAGGAGCCGGCTGCCGCGGGGCAGGTGCTCCAGAATGAGACGGGTCTGGGCGATCTGTGCGTCGGTGCGGCTCAAGATGCGCCAGGCGTCGACGGATTTGGCGGTGGCGAGCAGGAGAAGGGTGGCAAGCATGACGAACTTGGCGCCGCGCTGCGCCGGGACAGCGCGCCAGGACGCAGCGCCAATCAGCAGCAGGACCGTGACCATCGGCAGGCGGAGGTCCGTGCCGCCGGTGCTGGCAAGGATATGCGGCATCGCGAGGGACGCCAGTCCAAGAAGGACAACGGCCGGCCACAGAGCGGGAGCGAGGCGAACATGACGGACGAGCACGGCACTGACTAGCAATGCGGCGAGCAGGGCGACCTCGTTGACCGGGTCCCGCGCGAACAGCATCGGCGAGAGGATGGCGCCAAGTTTGTCCATCGCCCCGCCGGAGATGGTTTGGAGCTTGCCGACATAGCCGGCGCCGACATCGAGCGTGGCGGCGAACACCATGGCAGGTATTGCCTGGGCGAAAGCCGCGGCGAGGTCTGCGAGGACCGTGCGCGAGAGGACGTGGCGGGCACGGAGGAAGCGGGCACCTTCCCAGCCGGCGACGGACAGGCAGTAGGCCAAGCAGGCGAAGACGTGGCCGAAGTAGAGCAATGTCACGAGCGGCGCGAAAGCGGCGGCGCGAACCCAGCGTGACCATCCGGCCGCGGCGACCCAGCCGGCAAACAGCAGGACAGCCAGGCTGGCGGAGAACAGGTAATTCAGGAAGCCGAGGCTGACGAGCTGGTTGTAGCTGAGCAGAAACGCCGCGGCGGGGATCAGGCTGGCGCGGTGATGGATGGCGCGATGAAGTGCCGTGGCGGCAAGGACCGGCAGCAGCAGACAAATAGCAATGAAGACGCGGCCTGCGGCGTAGATGGGCAGGATGTGGAGAAGCGGGGGGAGCAGCGCGTCCATCGCAAGGTAGGGAATGGGCTGCCATCGGACCAGGTAGAAACGCTGCAGCTCCGGGCTGGTGGCGATGGTGGCCAGGACGTGCATGCGGGCGAGGTGGTTGAGGGTATCGCCGAGGCCGGCAATGTGGACGAGGGCGACGGGGAGCGTTGTTATGAAAGCTAAGAGAAGGAAGAAAGGACTTCTTTT
>CAZZYR010000218.1:0-2885 GCA_964658235.1 uncultured Acetobacteraceae bacterium
GGACACCCAGCTCATCGAGGACGGCACCTATTTCATCATCCACCACACCAGCACGCTGGCCGGTTGCGGCGGCTGGAGCCGCCGCGCTACCCTCTTCGGCGGCAACCACACCCCCGGGCGGAACCCGGCCCTGCTTAATCCCGCGCAAGACGCCGCCCGCATCCGCGCCATGTACACCGCGCCCGCCTTCGCGCGGCAAGGCGTCGGCCGCTTGATCCTGTCACTCTGCGAAAATGCCGCCATCGCCGAAGGTTTTTCGAGCGCGCAACTCGCCGCCACCATGGCAGGCATCCCGCTCTACACCGCCTGCGGCTACACTCAGGCCGAACCGATTGCCGCCGAACACGAAGGCATCGCTGTCCCGCTGGTCAAAATGGTGAAGTGCCTCACCGCTCGGTGATCGGCGCCGGCCCGTGCATGGATGCAACCTCGGCCGGCGTTACCTGATCGGTATAGTGGTTGCCGAAATTGGACCGCACGTAATTCACCACCGCGGCAATCTGCGCATCGTCCAGTGTGCCGTTGAACCAAGGCATCCCGCCATTCCCCCGCAACACCATCGCCACCGGATAGCGCGCCGCCGCCAGATGCGCATTGCCCGCCAGCGCCGGAAACCGCCCCGCGCCCACCGCACCCACGCCGCCCGGCATGTGGCAGCCCTGGCACACGTGCTGATACACCGCTGCGCCGGTCGTGGCATGCACCGTGGATGTGCTCACGCTGGCGGCGTCGGCAAAAGCGGCACACGGCATCAACAGAAAAAGGAAGAGTTCTTTTTTGAAAAAAAGAACCAAAAAACTTTTATCAATGCTGTCGCGGACTAAACATACAAAAGTTTTTTGCTTCTTTTTTCCAAAAAAGAAGGCCTTGCCTTCCCTCATCATCCCGTCCTCACCGCCACCTGATGCAACTGCGTAATCGCCGCAATCGACGACAGCAGCGCCCCCTCCTGCCAACAACCCACATGTGACGCGTGCTCACCGGCCAGCACAATCCGCCCTTCCATCGTCGTCAACGTCTGATAATGGGCGCGGCGCGCTTCCTCGCTCCACATGGAACAGCAGCCCAGCGTCCACGGCATCCGGCTCCACGCCACTGCCACACCGTTGGAAAACTCCTCACGGTATTGCCGATGGATCTGCGCGCCCTGCGCCAACGCCGCCTGCACCCGCGCCTCCGGCGCCATGCCGGCAAAATCATACGCCGCCGCACCGAACATATACCCGCCCAGCACCACCGCCGGCCCGCGTTCGAAAAACCCGTGGCTGGGATAGGACATCACGCTGATCGGCAGATCCGTGAAACTGATGCCGCCATAGATCTGCTCGTCCTCCTCCCAGAATCGGCGCTTGAACTCCAGCCCCACTTTCACAGAGGACGCATACGGCACCGCTGCAATCGCCGCCTTCATCGCCGAACTCACCTGGATATCCAACTGGCTCAGCACCGGCAACGGAATGGTGCACACGCAGAAATCTGCTTTGACCTGCGTCGCCGGCCCCTGCCGGTTGGCGTCCGTACACGTCACGGTCACGCCGCTCGAATCCTGCTGGATCGCCGCCACCCGGACGTTATGCGTCACCAGCCCCTCGATCTGCCGCGCGAACGCCTTGCCGATCATGTCCATGCCGCCCACCGGCTGGAACATCGTCGTCTGGAAGTCGTTGAGCATATGGAACGACATATACTGCGACAGGCCGGACTTCATGATCTCCGCCCGCCCCAGCGGATCGGACGGCAGCGGCGCCCCGTCCGGCCCGCCACCCTGCGGCTTGGCAAACCCGCGCCGCAGGGAAGCCAGCTCCGGTGTGTAGGCGTAGCTATCGTCCAGCAGCCCCCAGACGCGCATCGAATGCAGCAGGTCCGCCTGCTCCTCCGCGCTCACATGGTCATCCAGCTTGCGCTGGTGGATCGCCTTGGCCAGCAGCTCCGCCGTATGCCCCGTGAAATCGCCCATCACATGGCGATACCGCTGCGGCACCCCGTCCCACGTCGCGGTGTCGTGTAGATAGGCGTTGTGGTTCAGCTCGATGAACGGCTCCAGCGCCACGCCGAATGCCCGGCAATAATGCAGGATGGCCTGATGGTGATACGGAATGCGCCAGGGACCGGGGTTGATGTAGTTGCCGGGCGAAAAACCCACCTTCTGGGTGGCGCCGCCCAGCTCCGTCAGGCTGTCGCCGCCGCGCAGGCTGATATTCCGCCCGCCCGAACGCGCCTGATACTCCAGCACCCGCACGCTGTAGCCGGCCTTGGTTAGCTCATAGGCCGCCAGCATGCCGGCCAGACCCGCCCCCAGCACCAGCACCGTGGTGCCGGGCGCCGCCCCGGACAGGCCGGGCGAGCCCTTGAAATCAGTGCCCTGCGCATGGCCCATTTGGGTCATGGCCTGATACATGGCCATGCTGCCTGCGGCAGCACCAATCCTGGTGAGAAGCTGGCGTCTGGTTGGCATGGGTCAGACTTAGCATTTCTCGTGCCGGTGAAGGGGAAAGCGCTTCTTTTTGAAAAAAGAGGCAAAAACTTTTCTTCATTGGTTGGTAGCTTTTGGCAGCGAAGGTGTCGCATGGTTCAAGCCGCGGCCCCGGTGCATGCGCACCAGATTCCTGCAACGAGTGGCTCTGCGCAGCACCCTTCGCGCTTCCATGAATTTCTGTCGGAGCTAAATCCGCTACAATACATCCCCGTGGTGGGGACCATCTATCGGGCCATCACCGGTGACACAATTCCGGAAACCGCGCGGATTGCCGGCTCCCTCGTCGTCAGCGGTCTCACGGGTGGGCCCGTCGGCGTGGCGCTCAACATCGGCATGACCGCCTTGGAAAAGATCACTGGCGTGGATCCTGAACGCATCGAGCAGCACCTTCTGGCCAGCTTCAGTCATT
>CAZZYR010000218.1:2895-4905 GCA_964658235.1 uncultured Acetobacteraceae bacterium
GCCCACCCTCCCGTGCTCGCTGCTTCGATCCTGCCCGCCGCAGCGCCGGCGCAGCTTTCCGGCCTTGCCTTCTCGCCCGCCCAGCTCGCGGCCTATGGAGTTAGCGCCTCGTCCAGCGGTGTGCTCCGGCACGGTGCGCTCACCGGGAGTGACGTGTTGAACGACATGGAGCTTGCCAGGCTGGCGTAACGCCACCCCAAGTCACGTTTGCAACAACCCCAGTGCCTGCCGTTCGAACAAACGCCGGTATAGTCCGTCTGATGCCGCCACCAAGGCTGCGTGTGTGCCTGACTCCACAATGCGTCCGCTGCTGAACACCAGAATGCGGTCCATCGCCCGCACGGTGGACAGGCGATGCGCAATCACGATTGCGGTGCGGCCTTCGATCAGCCGCTCCATCGCGGATTGAATGGCCGCCTCGCTTTCGGAGTCCAGGCTTGATGTCGCCTCGTCCAGGATCAGGATTGGCGCATCCGTCAGGAAGGCCCGGGCAATCGCCACACGCTGTCTCTCGCCGCCGGACAGCTTGATGCCACGCTCGCCCACCAAGGTGGCGTAGCCCTTCGGTTGCTGAGCAATGAAGTCGTGCGCGTTGGCCAGGCGGGCCGCCTGCTCTATCTCGGCCGCGCTGGCGCCGGGGCGGCCATAGGCGATGTTTTCCGCCAGCGTGCGGTGGAACAGCGTGGGCTCCTGCGGCACCATGGCGATTGCGCGGCGCAGGCTGGATTGCGTCACGCCGGCAATGTCCTGCCCATCGATGCGAATGGCGCCGCCCTGTATGTCCGCCAAACGTTGGATCAGCCGGACGAGCGTGGATTTGCCTGAGCCGGATGGGCCCACCAGCCCTACGCGCTCGCCGGCGCGAATTGTCAGAGACAAATCCTCGAACAGCGGCCGCGCATGCTGGCCATAGCGGAAGCGCACCGCGTCGAACCGAATCTCCCCGCCGGACAAGCGCAAGTCCGCCGCCCCCGCGCGGTCCGTGACACCCAGCGGCTGCGCATGCAGCGCCACCAGTTCGGTCAGGTCGTTCACGCCGCGTTGCAGCTCACGCACCGTCTGGCCCATGTTTCGCAAATAGCCGTGCAGCACGAAATACATCGTCAGCACGGTGGCTACGTCACCCGCGTCTGCGCGCCCCTGTCGCCATAACCAGATGACCGTGCCGATGATCAGCAGCTGCAGCACCAGCAACGCCGTGCCCTGGAGCGAAAAGCTTCCCACGCCGCGCATCCACGTGCGGTCCGTGCGGCGGGACCACTTGCCAAGCGTGCGGTCCAGCCTGGCTTCCTCTCGGTCCTCCGCGCCGAATGCCTTCACGGACGCGTTGCAGGTGATCGCGTCCGCCAGCGCCGCGGACACCCGCGTATCCCACGCGTTGGACAGGTTCGCCGCCGGCGCCACCCATCCGGCGGATAGCCACACCGTCATCGCGATGTAGGCTGCGCTGCCCACCGCCACAGCCACGCCCATCGCCGGCCAATGCCAGCCCAGCAGAATCGCTGCGCCGGCCAGCACCACGAAGCTCGGCACCAGCGAGAACACGATCACGTCGTTCAGCATGTCCACCGCGCCGGCCCCGCGCAGCACCTGGCGCACCACCGCGCCGGAGAAGCTCTCCGCGTGCCATGCGGCTGAAAAACGCTGGATGCGCGCGAACGCTTCCGCCTTCATCTCCCCCATCATGCGCAGGCTGAAACGCACGATGCCCCACATGGCGAGTTGCCGAACGCCCAGCATGAACGCGCCCAACAGGCCGATCGCCACAATCGCGTCCATCGCGTCGCGCTGTTGTCCGGCGCTAACCGCATCCACCAGGCGGCCGGCATAGACGGGGGTCAGCACGTCCGCGAGCGTGGCGAGAGCCATGCCAATCAGGATGAGTGCGGCGAGGAGGCGCTGGCGGCGCCATTGGCTGAGGAGGAAGGCAAGCATCAGGGAGGAAGGCCTTCTTTTTTGAAAAAAAGAAGCAAAAAACTATTGTCTATGTAAGTCCGCGTCAGCGCTGAC
>CAZZYR010000219.1:0-4895 GCA_964658235.1 uncultured Acetobacteraceae bacterium
AATTGTCGTGCACGGCCTGCCAATCCTGGCCGTTCATGACAGGGGAATAGAAGAGGTCGCGTTCCAGGCGCCAGCCGTTGTTGAACATTTCGGTCCATTCGGCGCGGGGGTCCACGATCATGCGCAGGTGATCGAGATCCAGCTTGTGGACGGAGTCGTGATCCTTGGTGGCGTCCGGCTTGGCGTCCATGACGGTGTAGTCCTTGCCGTGCTTGACCAGCACGTGCTCGCCGTCCGCGGAGAGCGAATAATTGTCCACGTCTTCGGTCACCACCTCGTCCTTGCGTTTGGTGAAGTCGTAGACGTGCAAGGCGGATTTTTCGCCGGCGAGCGAGCCTTCGATGAGGGAGATGGGTTGCGTGAGGTAGAAGATCTTGCGGCCGCGGGCGTCCATCTGGGCGATGTTGGCGGGATCCACGGGGATTTCCACGGCGCGGTCCATCATGTGGTCCAGATCGACGCGGATGGGGGCGATCGCGGATTTTGCAGCAGGGGCCTTGTGGTCCGGGTGTTTGGGGTCCGCGGGGGGTTTGGCGTCTTTGCCGTCATCGCTTGAGGCGGCATCGGCTTCGTCCGATTGCGGGGCGAGCGGGGAGGCGGTGTCGGCTGCGAGCGGGATGGCGTACAGGCCGGTGGATTTCAGGACGGAGAAATCGAATTCCGTATCGGAGATCACGGTGTTTTCGTGCCGGCTCGATTCGAAGTAGAGATATTTGCCGTCGGGCGACCAGGCGGGATTGGCGTCCGTGGCGTCGCCGGCGCCAAGGCGGGTGGTTTTGCCGGTGGCGATTTCGTGCAGGTACAGGTCGCGGCGGCGCTGGTGGTCGCGCAGGGACATGCTGAAGGCGAGCCAGCGCCCGTCAGGCGAGAAGGCCTGGTCGTGGATTTCCGAGAGTTTGTCCTGGGCGATCTGTTGCGGGGCGCCGCCGGCGGCGGGGACGAGCCAGAGGCGGTGGGCGCTGTCCGAGAAGGCCAGGCTGTGGCCATCGGGGGACCAGAGCGGGCCGTAGAGATAGCCGTCCTTGAAGCTGGTGAGCTGTTTTTCGGGGCCGCCTTCGGCGGGACGGGTGGCGAGCTGCTGGGCGCCGCTGCTGTCCGTGGTGTAGGCGATGGTTTTGCCGTCAGGCGACCAGGCGGGATGGTCCTCGTCCGCGCCTTGGGTGGCGGTGAGGTTGCGGGTGGCGCCGTGTTCGGTGGGGACGCTGAAGATGTCGCCGCGGGCGGAGAAGAGCGTGCGTTTGCCATTGGGCGAGAGGGCGTAATCGACCTGCTGCGCCATGTCCTGGTCGCGCACCATGGCCTTCACTTCCGCGACGTGGGGGCGGGTGCGGGTGTTGTCGTCAGGCACGTCCACGGGGACGGCGTGGAGCTGCTCGGCGGGGAGATCGAGGACGTAGAGTTTCCCGCCCTGCTGGAAGGCGATGGCGTTGCTGCCGTAAGCGGGAAAATCGATGTCGTAATCGGTGAAGTGGGTGATTTCGCGGGTGGTTTTGCTGTCCAGATCATAGCACCAGATGTTGGCGCGGCGGTGGGCGTCCTGGTCCGAGAGGTAATAGATCTTGCGGCCGACCCACATGGGGGACGTGTTGGTGCCGGACCAGTCCGTGATCTGGGTGAGCTGGCGGGCGTTCAGGTCATACGTGAAGACCTGCTGGGCGAGGCCGCCATTGTAACGTTTCCAGGTGCGGAAATTGCGGAAGATGCGGTTGTAGGCGATGGAATGGCCGTCCGGACCGTAGGTCATCAGGCCGACGGCGGTGTCCAGCGGGAGGGGCGTGGGCGGGCCGCCGGAGAGGGCAACCTTGTAGGCGGCATCGATCCAGCTGTTCCACTGGGCGCGCTTGGAGAGGATGACCACGCCGGTGGAATCGGGCGTCCAGGTGACGACCATGTTGTCCGGGGCGTGGCGGCCGCCGGTGCCGGCCTCCGTGGTGGGGTGGAAGGTGAGGCGGCGGGCTGGGCCGCCGGTGGCCGGGATGACCCAGGCATCCGTGCCGGCGTTGCTGGCTTCCGTGTAGGCGATCCATTTGCCGTCGGGCGAGACGCGGGGGAACATGTCCTGGCCGGGGGCGCTGGTGAGGCGGAGCGCGGTGCCGCCGTCGCGGGGCACGGACCAGATGTTGCCGTCCGCCACGAACACCACGCGGCCGCCGAAGGGCTGGGGGAAGCGGGGGATGGCCGCGCGGGCGGCGCCCGGGGCGAGCACCGGCAACGCGGCGATCAGGGCGGCGGCGGACAGGCGGAGCTTCACGGGGCATCATCCTTGCGGTGAGGCGCAGGACACTAGCGCGTGGACGGCGAAGGTCCAGGGCGCGACAGCAGCGGGGGCGCTGCCTTTGACGGCGGGCGCCGGGCCGGTATGGTCGCGCGTGTTTCCCGTGCAGCGTTGGGCCTGATTCCGGCATGATTTCCAAGTGGTTGCTGGTTTCGGTTCTGCGCAACCTGGTGCGGCAGGGCAGCCTGAGCGTGACCTGGCCGGATGGCGCCCGTGCGAGGTTCGCCGGTGGGGCGGGCCCTGAGGCGGCGATCAGGCTGACGGATTGGGCGGCGGTGCGGCGCCTGGCGCGCAACCCGGGGCTGGCGCTGGGGGAAGCGTATATGGACGGCCTGCTGGAGCCGGTGGGGTGCTCGATCTACGATGTGCTGGATTTGGCGCTGCTGAACATCCTGTCCGGCGCGGCGCATCCGCTTTTGAGCGTGCATCAGCGTTTTCTGGATTTCGGGCGGCGGCTGCACCAGGTGAACGGGCGTGGCCGCGCGCGGCGGAACGTGGCGCATCACTACGATCTGGACAGCGATGTGTATCGCCTGTTCCTGGACGAGGACCTGCAATATTCCTGCGCGTATTTCATGCGGCCGGACGATACGCTGGAGGCGGCGCAGCTCGCGAAGAAGCGGCTGCTGGCGGCCAAGCTGCATCTGCACAGGCCGGATATGGAGGTTCTGGATATCGGCTGCGGATGGGGCGGGCTGGCGCTGACCCTGGCGGCGGAGCATGGCGCGCGGGTGACGGGCATTACGCTGTCCGTGGAACAATTGGGCGTGGCGCGGGCGCGCGCCGCGGCGGCGGGGCTGGCGGGGCGCGTGCGCTTCGAACTGGCGGATTTCCGCGACGTGGCGCAGAGGTTCGACCGCGTGGTGTCCGTGGGCATGATGGAGCATGTGGGAATCGGCAATTATGGCGCGTTCTTCAGCAAGGTTCGCCAATGTTTGCCCGAGGACGGGGTGGCGGTGATCCATCATATCGGGCGCAGCGCGGGGCCCGGATCCACCGCATCCTGGCTGCAGAAATACATCTTTCCGGGCGGGTATTCGCCGGCGCTGAGCGAGGTTCTGCCGGCCGTGGAGCGGTCCGGGCTGATGGTGACGGATGTGGAGACTCTGCGGCTGCATTATGCGGAGACGGTGCGGCACTGGGCGATACGGTTCGCGGCGAACCGCGCGGTGATACGCGCGCGGTATGACGAGCGGTTTTGCAGGATGTTCGAGTTTTATCTGGCGGCGGCGGAGCTGGCGTTCCGGCGGGAGCGGCAGGTGGTGTTTCAGATGCAGGTGTGTGTGGGGCAGACGGCGTTGCCGATGACGCGGGGGTATTTAGGGAAGGAAGCAGTTCTTTTTTGAAAAAAAGAACCAAAAAACTTTTTTCGTGCTGTCGCGGACTCAATAGACAAAAGTTTTTTGCGTCTTTTTTTCAAAAAAGAAGGCCTTACTTTTTCTCCGGGCAGTCATGCGGCTCCCCATTGAGCCCCTCCTGCCTGTGCTCGAACACCGCGCCCGCGGGGGTGATGCTGACGACGTACAGGCTGTCGAAATCCGCATCCGGCCAGTCCTGCACCTGCGCGGTGTGGTTGCCGTGATCGGCGAGGAGGCGGCGCACGGCGGGGGCGATCTGGTGATGTTCCCAGGCGACGACAGCGAGTTTTCCGTGCGTGGGTTTTTCCAGGGCTTGCGTGAGGGCCGCGCCGTCGGCGTAGCCGATGTTGACATCGATGGGGAGGCCGAAGGCGATGGCGGCGGGTTCGAGCGTGGCCAGCGGCCTGATGTAATCGTAGGTGATGCCGTGATCGGGTTTGGCGATTGTGGGATTGGGGGCGAACATCGCGTCCGGCACGCCCCGCCTCCTGCGTGTAAGTCTCCAGTGAATCCGGGAACTCGTAGTGGTAGACAAACCGGATGTCGGGCTTATCGATGCCCAGTCCGAAGGCCTTGGTGGCAATCATCACCTTGTGCTCGCCACGCATGAAGGCTTCCTGCACCTCCGTGCGTTCCTTCGCGCCCATTTGGCCGTGATACCGGCCCACCGCAAAGCCATGGTCCTTCAGCCAGTCATGCAGCTCATCGGCCGAGCGCACACTCGCGGTGTAGAGGATGCCTGTGCCCTCCTGCTTCTCCAGCAACTCCCCGATGCGCGCCAGCTTGGCATCCGTGCTCACCGTCGGAAACACGCTCAGATAAAGGTTCGTCCGCTCCGAGCCCGTGTTCACCACCAGCGCGTCCTTCGCATGCATCACGTCGAGGATTTCGTCGATCACCTCCGGCGTTGCCGTGGCCGTGAGCATCAGCGCCGGCGACAGCTTGCCGTCGTCACCGCGTAGCGCTTCTCGCGCAAAGCCCAGGTTGAGATACGCCGGACGGAAATCATGTCCCCACTGCGGAATGCAGTGCGCCTCATCCACGACGAAAAGAGAAATGCCGCCACCGTCCTTCAGCTCCTGGACGAACTCCGCGGCTTCGAGCCGCTCCGGCGTGCAATAGATCAACTGCGCCGCGCCGCTGGCGATCTCCTGTTCGGCTTTCTGCAGCTCGCTCGGCTTTGTGGTGGAATCCATCTTCTCCACTGCGATCTGCGCTTCTTCCGCGCGGTCCTGCTGATCCTTCATCAGCGCGATCAGCGG
>CAZZYR010000220.1:0-1810 GCA_964658235.1 uncultured Acetobacteraceae bacterium
AGCGGAAAATTGCGGCACGCCCACGCCGGCGACCACGCGGGTGGTGCAGATGCTCCCCGGGCCGATGCCGATCTTGATGCAGTCGGCGCCCGCGTCGATCAGGGCGATCGCACCTTCCGGCGTGGCGACGTTGCCGGCGACGACCTGGACGGCGTTGGACAGGCGCTTGATGCGGTCCACCTGGGCCAGCACACCCTGGCTGTGGCCGTGGGCGGTATCCACCACGATCACGTCCACGCCGGCCTCGATCAGCGCTTCGGCGCGGGCGCGGCCGTCATCCCCCGTCCCCGTGGCCGCGGCCACCCGCAGGCGGCCGAGTTCATCCTTGTTGGCCAGCGGGTGGGCCTGGGCCTTGTCCATGTCCTTGACGGTGACCAGGCCGACGCAGCGGAAATCCTCGTCCACAACCAGGAGTTTTTCGATGCGGTGATGGTGCAGCAGGCGCCGGGCCTCGTCCGCGCCGGGATTGCCGGTGACGGTGATGAGCTTTTCGTGCGTCATCAGCTCGCGCACCAGGATGGTGGGGTCCGTGGCGAAACGGACGTCCCGGTTCGTGAGGATGCCGACGAGGCGGCCGTCCGGTTCCACCACGGGGATGCCGCTGATGCGCCAATGGGCCATCAGCGCGCGGGCGTCCGCCAGCGTCTGGTCCGGGCGGATGGTAACGGGGTTCACCACCATGCCGGATTCGAATTTTTTGACCGAGCGGACCTGAGCCACCTGCTCCTGGATGGTGAGGTTCTTGTGAATGACGCCGATGCCGCCCTGCTGGGCCATGGCAATGGCCATGGGTCCCTCGCTGACGGTGTCCATGGCGGCGGCAAGCAGCGGGATGTTGAGGCTGATGGACCGGGTGAGGCGCGTCCTCGTGTCCGTCTTGCCGGGGAGGACCTGGGAATACGCGGGGACGACGAGCACGTCGTCGAAGGCGAGCGCTTCGGCCACACGGGCGGTGAACGGGAGGATCTGGTCGGGGGCCATGGGAGCCGTCTTTCGCTGCCTTGGCGGCGCTACATAGGCCGGTGGGGGGCAAGGGGCAAGGAAAGAGGCAGCGTTTGGGGGCAAGCTGGCGTTGTGGGAGGCTGGCGGGGCGGCATGGAGGCGTGGCGATGAAGCGAATTCTGGCGTGGGCGATGGCGGCGATGGTGGGTGGCTGCACCGGAGGGAAGCTGGCTGCGGGCGGCCCGCCGCCTGTGTGCCTGGCAAGCTACCAGATAGACCACACCGACATACCCGATGACAGCACCATCCTGTTCACCATGCGGGACCACACGGTGTATCGGAATCACCTAGACCAGCCGTGCTTCGGGCTGCGGCTGGACTCTCGGGGCTTTTCATACGAGCCGACCGATCCCGGGTCCGACACGATCTGCTCCAACCTGGTGCTGATCCGGACGAATACGGATCATCTGAGCTGCGCGCTGGGGGCGTTCGTGAAGATAGATAGGCCGGCGCGGCCTTGAGCGTGCGGGTGGGGATTGGAGGTTGGGACTTCGCCCCGTGGCGCGGCCGGTTTTACCCCGAGGGTCTGCCGAAGGCGCGGGAGCTGGGCTATGCGGCTTCGCGGCTGACGGCGATCGAGATCAACGGCACGTTCTATCGTCACCAGTCCGCCGCAACCTTCGCCGCGTGGCGGGATGCGGTGCCGGAAGACTTCGTATTCGCGGTGAAGGCGCACCGCGCGTGCACGCAGGGGCGAGATCTATATGCGTCGGGTGATGCGATCGCTCGGTTCCTGGACAGTGGCGTGCTGGAGCTGCGCGGGAAGCTGGGCCCGATCCTGTGGCAGATGGCACCAACGAAGAAGTTC
>CAZZYR010000220.1:1820-4869 GCA_964658235.1 uncultured Acetobacteraceae bacterium
CAACACAGCTGGACGGGGTTGTGCTGCGCCATGCCGTGGAGGCGCGGCACGACTCATTTTTGGACGAGGCGTGGCCCGCGCTGGCGGCGCGCTACGGTGCGGCGATGGTGATCGTGGACAGCGACAAGCAGGCGTTGCGGCTGGAGGCGACGGCGGGATTTGTCTATGCGCGCCTGCAGCGGAATGCCGCGGGGGCGGCTGAGGGGTATGACAGCGCTGCGCTTAACGCGTGGGCTGAGCGCATCCGTGGCTGGGCGCCGCGCGACGTGTTCTGCTTCTTCATCAGCGGCGACAAGGAGCGCGCGCCGGATGCGGCGCTTGCGATGCTGGGGCGGCTGGGCGGAGCAGCGGTCCCGCCTGCGCGAAAGGGCCGGCAACAAGCTTGACGTCACTGCTGGAACCGCGGGAGCGTTGGAGACCATGAATTCTTCGCAGTATGATTGGAACAGCCTCGACGCGATGACGGACAAGGACCGGCACGCGGCGGCCGTTGCCGATGCGGGCGCACAGCCACTGTCCGACGCGGATATCGACCGCATGTGGCAGACGCCGCGCCTCAAGGTCATTCGCCGCGCGCTTGAGCAGGCATTGTCGGCGGGGACGCCAACCCCCGGCGCCCGATTGAACCTGCGCAAAGAGGCGCCATGAGCAAGCTGATCATCACAACGACCGACAGCGGCGCCGGTTGTGTCAAAATGGCTAAGCTTGCTGACAGAGTGGTCTGCATTACGCACGACCTTGTCTCAGCGCCGGTACCGGCGACGGCCAATTCCAGCGCGTTCCTAGCTGTGCAACGCGGCATGTATGAAAGCGACGCCGAAAATTATGAGTGGTGGATTGGATCCACTCCCCCCGAGCCGAACGGATACTGGCCGAACTTGATCGACGCATGCACAGCGTTCGATACGCTGGAACTTTGGATCGATCCTTCGGCAAATGCACAATTAATCCTGTTGCAGGTTCTGGAAAGTCTCGCAGTCCATCCTCATCTCACTGAAAGACTTGCGATCGTTTATCCGCCAAAACCCTTGGGTGACTACCACCCGGAGGACATCGCAACAGCCGGATTGATTGGCAAGGAACCGGGGACGGCTCAGGCGAAGATCGCCGCGCGCGCATGGTCTGCTTATGTTCAGTCTTCGCCGGAAGGCTGGGCAGAGCTCCTCCAAATGGACATGGATTGCCTTCCGGTTCTGCGGCCTCTCGTGCTTCGAATGCTTGAAGAGTTGCCCGACGTGGCAACAGCGCTTTCCCGATCAGAAGCGGACATCCTTGCCTTTATTTGCGGCCGAGAGATCAACGTTCTCCGCGTGCTTAGTCATCAGGGTGAAAACTGCTTCAGAGTGCTGGGATACTGGGCATTGGGACGGACGCTGGACGTCTTGGCACAACAAGCAGCACCGGCGATTAGCGGATTGTTGGAAGGCCCGTTCAGTAATGCTTTGCATGATGATCGCGTGCGGCACGATAACTACAATCGCAGCAACTTAAACCTGACCGGCTTAGGTGAACGCCTCGTCAAGGCTCAGGACGATTTCTCCCGAACAGCAAAGATTTGCAGATGGTGGGGTGGCACGCGTCTGTCGAATGACAATTTATGGCGATGGAACAGGCAGACCCGCGAACTGATCGCGCCAAGCTAAAAGCTACGTATCAGCCATCGAACAGGCAAAAATTTTTGCTTCTTTTCAAAAAGAAAGCCTTTCCTTTCCCTATCCCGCCTCCACCACCGCCAACGCCGTCATGTTGACAATCCCCCGCGCCGTCACACTCGGCACCAGCACGTGTGCTGGTTTGGACATGCCGAGCAATAACGGCCCCACCGGCAACCCATCCGCCGCTGCCTTCACAAGATTGAACGCTATGTTGGCGGAATCCAGGTTTGGCAGGACCAGAAGGTTTGCCACACCGCTGAGCGTGCTCCCCGGCATCACGCGGTCCCGGATTGCTTCGGATAGGGCCGCGTCGGCATGCATCTCGCCGTCAACTTCCAGTTCCGGGTCCGCCGCGCGGATCAGTGATAAAGCCTGGCGCATCTTGCGGGCGCTGGGGGAGTGGCTGGAACCGAAACTCGAGTGGGACAGCAGCGCCACTTTCGGAATCAGGCCGAAGCCCGCCACCGCGCGGGCCGCCAGCGCCGTCATCTCCGCGATCTGCTCTGCCGTTGGATCCACGTTCATGTGCGTGTCGCACAGGAACATCGCGCCGGTTTGCAGGATGATTGCGGAGAGCGCGAATACCCGCGTGACGGCGGACGACTTCGGGATGATAGGCAGCAGATACTCCATCTGGCGATACCACGCGCTGGTGCCGCCGCACAGGGCTGCATCCACCGCGCCCGTGTGCAGCAGCATCGCACCGGCCACCACAGGGCGCGTGCGCAGGCGCCGCGCCGCGGCATCCGGCGGCACGCCGCGCCGCGCCACCATCGCCTGATACGGTCCCACCAGCGGATCGAACACCGCATGGTCCTCGGCCAGATCGATCACCTGCACCTGATCGCCCAGTTTCATGCGCAGGCCCATGTCACGCACCCGCCGCGCGATCTCGTCGCGGCGGCCCAGCAGCACCGGCTCGGCAATGCCGTCATCCACGGCGGTCTGCACGGCGCGCAGGACTCGTTCGTCCTCACCCTCGGTATAGATCACACGCGCGGTCTTCTTGCGCGCCGCCTCGAACACCGGCCGCATAAGCTGGCCGCTGCGGAAAACGAAACGTTCCAGTTCGGAGCGATAGGCATCGAAATCGGCAATGGGGTCCTCCGCCACGCCGCTGTCCATGGCGGCGCGCGCCACGGCGGGGGCCACCTGCAGGATCAGCCGCGGGTCAAAGGGCTTGGGAATGATGTAGTCCGGCCCGAACACCGGGGCGGCGCCGCCATAGGCGCGTGCCACCACCTCGCTGGCCTCCATGCGGGCGAGTTCGGCGATGGCCTCCACCGCAGCCAACTTCATCGCTTCGTTGATGGTGGTCGCCCCCACATCCAGCGCGCCGCGGAAGATGAAGGGAAAGCACAGGACGTTGTTGACCTGATTTGGGAAGTCGCTGC
>CAZZYR010000221.1:0-4867 GCA_964658235.1 uncultured Acetobacteraceae bacterium
GCCAGGCGGTGGTGCCTTCGGCGCCGAGAGGGAACGGAGCGGCCAGGCGCACGGCGCCGCGGGCTTCCAGGGCGCGCGCGGTGTCCGCCAGGAAAGGCTGTGCCAGGAGCAGGCGGGTTTCCGGACCGACGGACGGCAGATCGACCGAGCGGCGGGGCGGCATAAAGCCGATATTCTCGATGCCCATCGAGAGGAACAAGCGGCGGAGTTGGTCTTCGACGACTTCAGCGAGCGCGCCGATGATGAGAAGGGATTTCGGCGCGGCGGCGGCAGGGCGCGGCATGATGGGGACCAGGGCGGCGAGGCAGGCATCCTCGCCCTGGGTGAAGGTGGTCTCAATGCCGCTGCCGGAATAGTTCAGCACGCGCACTTGCGGCATGTGGGTTTGCGAAAGGCGCTCAGCGGCGCGGGAGAGATCGAGCTTGATGACTTCCGACGGGCAGGAGCCGACCAGAAAGAGAAGTTTGATTTCCGGGCGGCGGGCGAGGAGCTGGCCGACGACTCGGTCAAGTTCGTCATTGGCGTCGGCGAGGCCGGCGAGATCACGCTCGTCGATGATGGCGGTGGCGAAGCGGGGTTCGGCGAAGATCATGACGCCGGCGGCGGACTGGATCAGGTGGGCGCAGGTGCGGCTGCCGACGACGAGGAAGAAGGCGTCCTGGATCTTGCGGTGCAGCCAGATGATGCCAGTGAGGCCGCAGAAGACTTCGCGCTGGCCGCGTTCCCTCAGGATGGGCGCATCCGTGCAGCCGGCTTGCAGGGTTGCCGACATCAGGCCGCCATTCCGTGCGCGGTCTGGTGCCAGGGGTGCTTGTCCGCTAGGCGGGCCGCCCGCAGCTTCAGGACGAACTGGGCGGCGTTGACCACGTAGGTGGCGTAGGCTGTCAGCGCCAGGAGCATCAGGCCGTGGCTATCCAGCGCGCCGATAAGCAGCGCCCAGAGATAGGCGGTGTGCAGCGCGATGACCACCATGCTGACCGCGTCCTCCCAGAAGAATGCAGGCGCGAACAGGTATCTTCCGAATATGGATTTTTCCCAGATGGCGCCGGTGACCATGATCGTATAGAGCGTGAGGGTCTTGATCACGACGGAGAGCGTGGCGGCGTGCTGGCCGTGGCCGGTGGCGAGGAAGTTCAGCACGAGGGCCAGGCTGACGGCGAAGACCAGGAACTGCACGGGGGCGAGGATGCCCTGCACCATGGTCCAGGGCGAGGCGTCGCGGCGGCGCTTTTCTTCCGGCGTGTAGAGCGGCGGATGGCGCATGGCGCGCTGGCGGGTGGCCGACGCACCGCTGGGGACCTCGTGGATATGACGTCCGGTGGCGGCGCCCCAGGGGCAGCTATCCACGGCGGTGATCATCCGGCCGAAAACTGACTGTGTGAACATCGCCTGACACCGCTCCCTCTGTTGCGCCCGCCTAGCCGGATTTTTGCGGCTTCCGATGGCGTTCGCTGGTGCTGCTTGCCACCGTGGTAGGTCACGTTGACAGTCGGGAGGCTAGAGCGAGGCCGGAGAGACTGTCAAGCAAACCTTACGTAAATCTAGCTTGACACTTTTGGCTAAAAACGTCCTAACAATAGGGAGAACAGGCACGGGCGCCCATGAGACAGCAGCGTACCCCCGATGAGAGCTGGAGCGAGGCGGACGCGATGCGTCTGGTGCGCGGCTTCGGTGACGCACGGCGCGCGTCTGCGGCTGGGCCGGAGTCGGGTGAGGCGGCGCTGCGCGACGTGCTGACCCGCACGGTGGAGCATGAGGTGATCCCGCGCCTGGTTATGGCGCAGCGTAGCCAGGCCGCAGCTTCGGCAACGACAGCATCCGCACCCGTGGAGATCGATCAGCCGACCGCGGCGCAGGTGGATGCCTTCGTGGAGCTGGTGATGCACGGCACGCCGGCCGACAGCACAGAGTATGTGGAGGCGCTGCGGGAGGGCGGGACGCCGGTCGAGTCGCTGTATCTGGGCTTGCTGACGCCGGCGGCACGCAAGATGGGCGTGATGTGGGAGGAGGATGACTGCGATTTCAGCGACGTGACGCTGGGTGTGCTGCGGCTGGGCCGGATCCTGCGCCTGCTGGGGCGGGCGTTTTGCGGGGATTTCGTGGCTGGCGGGATGGGGCCGTCCGCGCTGCTGGCGCAGATGCCGGGCGAGCAGCATGGGCTGGGCTTGGCGATGGTGGTGCAGTTCTTCCGCCGCGCCGGCTGGAACGTGCGCGAGGAACCGCTGGTGAGCAGCGCGGAACTTACCGGCATCGTGACGAGCCAATGGTTTGGCGTGGTGGGCTTGTCCGTGTCCTGCAGCGATCGGCTGGAACTGCTGGCCGACGATATTCGGGCGATCCGGCGACATTCGAAGAATCCTGCGATCGGCGTGCTCGTGGGCGGGCCGCCGTTCCTGGCGCACCCGCAACTGGCGGCGATGGTGGGGGCGGATGCCACCGCCGCGGACGGACGCCAGGCGGTGCAGCAGGCGCAGCGGCTGCTCTCGCTGCGGGCGGCTGGGCGATGACCAGTTGGGCGCTGCCGTGACTATTATGCTGCACTGCACTAGGGCTGCCAGGTCACCGAGACACCGCGGACGGGCGAGGTAGCGGGATATGCAATGGAGGATCTCGGCCCTCGTGAAAACCTTCGTCTCGCCTGACTCGTCATTGGGCGAGCTGGATGCGCAATCCGTGGCGACGCTGATTGCGACGGCGTCCGATATTGCCCTGGTGGTGGATGCCGATGGCACGATCCGCGACGTGGCGTTTCAGAGCGAGGAGCTGGGCGACGACCTCGATACCGGCGGTGGCTGGGTGGGGCGGCTGCTGATGACGACGGTGGTGCCTGACAGCCGTCCGAAGGTGACGCATCTGCTGGCCGACGCGGCGCTGCACAACGCGCGGCCGAAATGGCGCCACATCAACCATGCCGGCCGCGAGGGCAAATCCGTGCCGGTGCTGTATTGCGCGGTGCAGGTTGGCCAGGATGGCCGCATGGTGGCCTTCGGGCGGGACCTGCGAGCGATGTCCGCGCTGCAGCAGCGGCTGATGCTGGCGCAGGAGAGCCTGGAGCGCGATTATTCGCGCATGCGCGAGGTGGAGACGCGCTACCGGCTGCTGTTCCAGATGTCCTCCGAGGCGGTGCTGATCCTGGATACGGTGCGCCACCGCGTGATCGAGGCCAATCCGGCGGCGCGCGCGATGATCGGGACGGCGGGACAGGCGGCATCCGGCCAGAGCCTGACAGAAATTTTTGCGGCCGACACGCTGGAGAGCGTGCAGGCGCATCTGGGCGCGGTGCGCGCGGATGGCCGGGCGGAGGAGTTCCCGGCGCGGTTGGCGGCCAGCGGCGCGGATGTACAGGTGGCAGCCAGCGTGTTTCGCCAGGAGAGTGCGACGCTGTTCCTGGTGCGCATCTCCGCGCTGCAGACCGATTCTGCGATGGTGCCGGATGCCAAGCGCAAGCTGCTCAAGCTGGTGGAGTCCGCGCCGGACGGGTTCGTGGTGACGGACAGCACCGGCAACGTGCTGACGGCGAACGCGGCGTTTCTGGAGATGGCAGGGCTGGCCAACGAGGATCTGGCGCGTGGCGAGTCGCTGGAGCGCTGGGTGGGCAATTCCGGCGTGGAACTGGATGTGCTGATCACCAATCTGCGCCAGCGCGGCTCCGTGCGGTTCTTCACCACGGCGGTGCGCAACGAGGATGGCAGCGCGTCGCAGGTGGAGATCTCCGCGGTCTCGATCGGCAATGGCGGGCAGCCGAGCTTCGGGTTTGCGATCCGCAATATCGGGCCGCGGCTGAATACGCTGGGTTTGAGCGCCGGCGCGCTGACGGCCACGGCGCCGGCCGATACGCGGGCGGCGCGGGTGCTACCGCGGTCCATCGAGCAACTGACGGAGCTGATCGGGCGCGTGTCGCTCAAGGACTTGGTGCGTGAGTCAACTGATGTGATCGAGAAACTTTGCATCGAAGCGGCGCTGGAGCTGACCGGGGACAATCGCGCGTCCGCGGCCGAGATGCTGGGGCTGTCCAGGCAAAGTCTCTATGTGAAGCTGCGCAAGTTCGGGTTGGGTGACCTTGCCACGAATGAGGCCAACTGATGTCCGGCGCGGTTCTGGACGCACCGATCCGTAGCCTGGCCAAGGCGCCGAGGACGGGGCTGGCCGCGTGCCTGGAGCTGCTCAAGCCGATCACCTGGTTTGCGCCGATGTGGGCGTTCGGCTGCGGAATCTTGAGCACCGGGCACGCGCTGCATGGGCGCTGGGTGCTGGTGGCGGCCGGCGTGGCGCTATGTGGGCCGCTGGTGACGGGGACAAGCCAGGCGGTGAACGACTGGTATGACCGGCACGTGGACGCGATCAACGAGCCGGGGCGCGCAATCCCGTCGGGCCGGGTGCCGGGGCATGGCGGGCTGTATCTGGCGGGGCTGTGGACGATCCTGTCGGTGGCGCTGGCGATGACCTTAGGCAGCTGGGCGTTTGGGGCGACCGTGCTGGGGCTGGCGCTGGCTTGGGCGTATAGTGCGCCGCCGCTGCGGCTGAAGCTGAACGGGTGGTGGGGCAACCTGGCATGTGGCGCGTGCTACGAGGGGCTGCCGTGGTTCACCGCGGCGGCGATCGTGACGGGCGGACTGCCGCGGGCGCAGATCGTGTGGGTGGCGGTGCTGTATAGCGTCGGCGCGCACGGGATCATGACCTTGAACGATTTCAAGGCGATCGAGGGCGACCGGCAGATGGGCGTGCGGTCCTTGCCGGTGATGCTGGGGGCCGATGCGGCGGCGCGGCTGGCCTGCACGGTGATGGCGGTGCCGCAACTGGTGGTGATCGTGCTGCTGATCGTCTGGGGGTTTCCCCTGTATGGCGCGGCGGTGGCGGCGCTGGTGGG
>CAZZYR010000222.1:0-4861 GCA_964658235.1 uncultured Acetobacteraceae bacterium
ATCATGCCGGTCAGCCGGGCGAGCGCGAAATCGAGTGTTATGGTGGCGTCCGGCCCGATCGCACGCTCCACGCTGGAGTGACTGATGTCGCGCTCATGCCATAGGGCTACATTTTCCAGCGCCGGGATGGAGGCCGCGCGCACGATCCGCGCCAGACCGGTCAGGTTCTCGCTGAGCACGGGGTTGCGTTTGTGCGGCATGGCGGAGCTGCCCTTCTGGCCGGGATGAAAGAACTCCTCCGCCTCCCGGACTTCCGAGCGCTGCAAGTGTCGGATTTCTGTCGCCAGCCGCTCGATACCGCTGGCGATCACGGCCAAGGTGCAGAAAAACGCCGCATGGCGATCGCGCGGGATCACCTGTGTGGAGACAGGCTCCGGCAACAGGCCGAGCGCCCGGGCGACATGAGCTTCGATACGCGGATCAGCATGCGCGAAGGTGCCGACGGCGCCACTGATGGCGCAGGTGGCGATCTCCGCGCGGGCGGCGAGCAGGCGGATACGGTTGCGGGCGAACTCGGCAAAATGGCCGGCCAGCTTGATGCCGAAGGTGGTGGGTTCGGCGTGGATGCCGTGGCTGCGGCCGATGGTGAGCGTGTGCTTGTGCTCGAAAGCACGGCGCTTGAGGGCGGCCAGCAGATCGTCGAGGTCCGCCAGCAGGATGTCCGCAGCCTGCGTCAATTGCACGGCAAGACAAGTGTCCAACACATCGCTGCTGGTCATGCCCAGATGAACGAAGCGGCTATCCGGACCGATCTTTTCGGCGAGCCAGGTGAGGAAGGCGATCACGTCATGGCGCGTCTCCTGCTCGATCTCGTCGATCCGTGCCACGTCCTGATCACCCATGGCGGCCAAGGCCGGCGCTCCGCGGTCACGGATGGTGCGGGCCGCCTCGACAGGTATCTGGCCGAGATCCGCCATGGCGTCCGCAGCCAGGGACTCGATCCGGAACCAGATGCGGTAGCGGTTCACCGGCGCCCAGATGGCCGTCATGGCGGGACGGGCGTAGCGGGGGATCATGCGAATTTCCGTTAAGGTGAGGCACGACTATAGCCTTAAGGACGTTATCCCGCGCCATGCACTCCCAGATAATCGCCCTCTTCCAGGTCCTGCTGATCGATGTGACGCTGGCCGGCGACAATGCGATTGTCGTCAGCCTGGCCGTGGCCGGCCTGCCCGCGGCACTCAAGCAACGGGCCATCTTTGCGGGACTGGCAGCCGCCACGCTGATTCGGGTCGGCTTGTCCGCCGTTGCGGTCAGCCTGTTATCCGTTATCGGGCTGACCTTGGCAGGGGGGATCCTGCTGCTTTGGGTGTGCTGGAAGATGTTCCGCGAACTGCGCGCACATCACGCCGCCCCAGAGGGCACGCTGCCGCATAAGACGCTGGGTCAGGCAATCCGGCAGATCGTTGTGGCGGACCTGTCGATGAGCCTGGACAACGTGCTGGCGGTGGCCGGCGCGGCGCGTGAACACATCTGGATCATGGTCGGCGGGCTGGCTCTGTCCGTCCTGCTGATGGCGGCGGCCGCCAATCTGTTAGCGCGACTGTTGGAAAATCAGCGCTGGATCGCCTGGGTCGGGCTTGCGATCGTCTTTTACGTGTCGGTTCAGATGATCGGCCAGGGATGGACCCAAGTCTCCCCTCTTCTGCCCATTCACCTTTGAGACAAGCCGGGGATGCTCGCATACCCGGCTGCCGCCTCAAACGAAGTTAGCAGACGTCAAGTTGGTGACGCCGTAGAGTTCGATCGTTGTCGTGTCACCGGCCACATGGATAAAGCTGCTGCCACCGCTGACGGTGACATCGCTGAGCGGAGACGCGCCACTTGAGGTGCCAAACCCTTGAAGGTTGAGGTAATCGGACGCGGAATTGAACCCGACGACCAGATCGCTGCTGCCGCCGGTGCCGTTGACGAGGCCGAAGACATCAGATCCCGATCCGGCAAATACCGTGCTGGAGCCGGCGCCGAACTGGATGAAATCGCTGCCTTGGCCAGCGACGACAAGATCGGCACCGGTGCCGAGAAAGTAGTCCGTAGTCCCCGTCGCCGATCCGCCAAATAGCGTCTCGTTGCCTGCGCCAGCCACAAGCGCGTTGGTGCTTGCACCGCCAGCCACGAGTTGATCGCCTGAGCCGCCACCGAACAACGTGGAGTTGCCTGTGCCACCCACAAGCACGTTGTTGCCCGCGAGACCACCCGAAGCCGAGACCGAACCAGCGCCGCCATAAACCGTGACCGCACCGTTGCCGCCGATCACGTTGAGAGCGCCAGCCGCGGAGTCCGAGCTTCCGTAAATTTCACCGGTTCCGCCTGAACCATAGAAATTCACTGCACCCGTTCCAGCAAATACGGTGGCAGCACCTGCCCCATCGACGGTGACATCTCCGCTTCCCGCGACGATACCGTCATGTCCCTCGCTGGCGACATAGGCGGTTCCGGTTCCAAGGAAGATGGAGTTGTTTCCAAGGCCGGCGGCGATGCTCGCATTCCCGCTGGCGGCAACGACGGTATTGCCCGATGCGGCCCCGCCGACACTCGGCGCAGGCGCAAGATCGGTGGCGTCGAACCCGTTATACGCCAAGCTGGGATTGCCAACGAGCCCGGCGGAAACCTCATATGTGCCGCCACCGGTGGACGGAGCAACGAACAGGTTGCCGTAGCCGGCAAAGGCGGCGTATTCCGTGCCCGTTCCAGCATAGAATGTCTGCCCGGCCGTATCGCCCTCATAGACCAACTCGGCGGTGTTTGCGTCCGTTCCCGTCGCAATCACGGGCGCGGTATCATTATAGTTCTGGATGAACGAGTAACCGCTGCCAAGGAAAAGATCTGATGCGGGCGTCGTCCCCGTCGGCACATCAATAACCAAATTGGTGTTCGGCGTGACCGTTCCCGTCAGACTGCCTTGCGTGCCGTCCGACATAGCTTGGTCCGTGTAAGGCACGGTTTGGTCTTGATACGCGACGTCTGAACGAACGGTGTTGCCTGTGATTGAACCTGACATTTCTTGTGTATCCCTTCTTACGCGGCGCTAGAGTGAATGTTGCCGTTCACACCGTTCGGGAAGAAACCACCCGCACTGCTTCCGGCGCCCAGATAAACGACGTTGAGCACCTGCTGCGGTGTGCGCGTATAGACCAACCCGTTAGCGTCCGCATCCACAATGGTTGTGTATCCGTTGGTCACAATACCCTGGTCATCAGGTGCGGGTGTGCTTGTCCCCGGACCGGTGCCGGACGCTTTCGCACGCAGCGCAGCGATCTTGTTGGTTTGCTGCGCATAGCCGCCGAGATAGAGTCGCGTACGAATTTCACCGGCGTGATATGCTTCCGTCCCCAAGATGCGGGCCGCTGCAGTAAGGTAGGCCTTGCTTGTGATCGATGCCGCAGCACCGGAATAGGCGCTGACGCCAACGTCCTCGAAGATGAAGGCCGCGAGCAGGAAGCTGTTTTCATCGGCAAACGGATTGAACGTCTGGCCCGCGGAGATCAGGCCCGCAGCAATGGCGGCTGCGGTGAAACTGTTGACGAGATCGATGGATGGTTCAGCCGAGACATAGAGTCCGGCGCTGGACAGCGTCTGACGCAGGAGCTCCACATGGCTCATCTCATCCTGAGCGATTTCAAGCGCGAACTGATACGAAGCGCGAGATTTGAACGGCACTTTGCTGCCGCCCGTAACCGTGCCCTGCGTACCGGATCCACTGCCGCTGCCACTCACACCCACACCCAGCTGGGCAAGGCCCTCGCCGAAGACAGAACGAGTATAGAATTCAGCTTCCAAGTATTCGAGATTCAGCGCAAAGTTTAGGATGTCAGCATCTACATTCGTCTTAGCTGCCTTGGCGCCAGTGACCTTCATGGAAAACGCAGTTGCCACCGCGGCACTGATGCCGGCCGTGCGCAGGAGCTTCCGGCGCTCTAACAAATTGATCAACGAGGATTCCATAAAAAAAGCTCCGTCAGGGGGCCCTTCAACCAACCGCCAAAAAACGCGCCGGTTGAAAACCGCGGCAGTATTACCGCGTGTCCACTACGCTGAAACCGAGCAAGGAGATGCATCGGCGGGACACAACTCAGACAACAAGTTGTGAGCGCAATCGCCAGCTGTAGTTCGCTTCCCGGAACATATACTGCGGGCGTTCACGGGTCGACTGTTGCGACCTAAAGCAAACCTTCTTTTCTGAAGCTCAACCAAGTTCCATTGCCCACGATTACATGGTCGTGAACAGCGATTGAGAGAGTTTTTGCCGCTTCGGCGATCTGGCGGGTCATCACGATATCCTCGCGCGACGGTGTCGGGTCGCCACTAGGATGGTTATGCGTCAGGATGATGGCGGCGGCCTTCAGCTCCAACGCGCGGCGCACCACCTCACGCGGATAGACCGGCGTATGATTGACCGTGCCGCGCGCCTGTGGCTCGTCGGAAAGCAAACGGTTCTTGTTGTCTAAAAACAGGATGCGGAACTGCTCGATGGGCTCGCGGGCCATCGCCGCGTGCAAATACTCCATCAAGGCATCCCAGTTGGTCAGTACCGGCTGGCCCGTCACCTTCGCGCGCAGCAATCGGATCGCCGCGGCGTTGACAATTTTCAGGGCCGCCGCACTTGCCGGCCCCATGCCCTCGACTGCTTCCAGATCAGGCGCAGGAGCGGCGATCACGTCAGCGAATTTACCAAAGCGGGTGAGTAGCCGATAGGCGATCTTCTTCGTGTCGATGCGCGGCAGCGCCAGGAAGAGAACCATTTCCAGCAACTCGTGATCGGCAAGCGCATCTGGCCCTGCTGCTAGTAGCTTCGTCCGCATCCGCTCGCGATGCAGCGCCGTGCTGGTGGCAGGCAGGGGTGCAGGCAATGACGGGATTG
>CAZZYR010000223.1:0-2121 GCA_964658235.1 uncultured Acetobacteraceae bacterium
TGGGCGATCGCCCGCTCCGGCGTAGCCGCGATTGACGTGCGCTTAAACGACATTCCTCTAGGGTCCGCGCAATACGGCCAGGCGCGGCCCGATGTCGGTGACGCATTTCCTGATTGGGAACACGCCGACCACAGCGGATTTGAATTCCACGTCCCGCAAGCCGCGCTGAAACAAGGCGAACATTTCGTAAAATTGATAGTTCGCGCACGGAACGGACAAGAGCTCGTCGAACACTTCCGCACTCACGTCATCATGTCCGGTTTCACTGAAGACTTCCTGGACATCTACCGGCCAAGTTCCAGCAGCGCGTCGAGACTCGACATAATCCTCCCCGTGCTACTCCCGACCCTCATTGACCAGGTGTATCGAACCGCGCTTTGCAGACCCGCGGATAGGGACGCGCTAAGCTATTACGGCGCTTTCATGCTCTCCGGCGGAATCGGCCTTCGTCGTTTCGTTGATATGATTTATGACTCGCAGGAGTATCTGACCGTCGTTCAACCGGCAACCGAGAAAATACGGGAGGCGTATGCCTTCTTGTTTGACCGGCAACCAAGCCGGACAGAAATCTACAACCATATGCAAGCCTTCCGCGGAACCTGCCGCGACGATGACGAGGCCATCGCGCTGTTGGGTCCCAGCGGGGGCGCCAGCGCCCGTTTTGGCATCAGACCCATCAAAGTCGAAATGGATATCACCAACCAATGTAACATCCGGTGCGTGATGTGCCCATTCAGCGACCCGGCTGTCGGCGGTCGCAAAAGGCGAGACCTGGACGCAGCAACTTTCCAGCGCTGGGCGGGTGAAATATTCTCCTGGGCCGCCCAGGTCGGCCTGATGTTCGGCACTGAACCAACCCTGAATCAGCACCTGGTGCCGTTCGTCAAAATAGCCAAGGAGCACCGCGTCCCGAACGTTTACTTCAGCACGAACGGCGTGAAGCTGACGCCTGCGTTGACAGGCGGCCTCATCGAGGCAGGTCTTGACGAAATCAACGTCTCACTCGATGCCGGAACGAAAGAGACATTTCAGCGCATCCGGCGAGGAGCCAAATGGGATGTTGTAATTGGTAATCTAAGAGCGCTCCGGGACCAAAAGGCGGCCCAAAAGCTGAGCACACCGCGTCTGCACATGTCATTTGTTATGATGCGATCGAACATCCACGAACTGCCCCAATTTATCGAGTTGGCGGCTGAATTGGGCGCCAGCGTCGTCTATTGCACGCACCTGGTTTCATACGACGTGCTGGGAACAAGCAGAGAATCTCTGGGAACCGACGTGCGTGACTACGAACACTATGTTCACAGGGCAGAGGTGCTTGCGCGCCAACATGCGATCCATCTCGTTCTTCCGCGCACCCGGCAAGTTCGAATCGATGTCACTCCTCCGGTTACGCCAGCTCAGGGACGCCGGCCAAGTCATTTGGCGGACATAGATCAAGTGCGCGAAGCGCATGGTCTGGCAAAACGCTTCGCCAGGGACGAAGCCGGCAGCTGTTGTCCATTTCCTTGGCATTTCATCGCCATCGAACCTGACGGATCGGTCTCTCCATGCGGCTGGTGGCATGCGGGGCCACCCATGGGAAACCTGCACACCCAAAGCTTTGAAGAGATTTGGCGGGGCGAACCAATGCGCCACCTCCGCAGTCAGTTGGTCAGCCGTAACCTTGGAGCCAATTGCAGCAGATGTCCCGCGGCGGGCGTGGGCTCATCAGACAGTCAGGGTTCGTTTCAGTCCCGGTAAGGCATGAGCCTTCAGAAGCCGCCGCCCTCTCACGCCACCCCCGCAATTACCTCCCGCAACACCCCGAAGACCTCATCGATCTGCGCCTTGCTAATAATCAGTGGCGGAGAAATGGCCAAAATATCCCCCGTCGCCCGCACCAAAACCCCCCGCTCATAACACCCAACAAACACCTCGTACGCCCGCGCCCCCGGCGCGCCCGGCCGCGGCGCCAGCTCGATCCCCGCCACTAGCCCCAGATTGCGCACATCGATCACCGGCCCCACGCCCGCCAGCGAATGCGCCGCCTCCTCGAAATACGGCGACAGCTCCGCTGCCCGCTCGAACAGCCCCTCATCACGATACGTATCCATCGTCGCGATCGAAGCGGCACACGCC
>CAZZYR010000223.1:2131-4855 GCA_964658235.1 uncultured Acetobacteraceae bacterium
TCCGGCGGCGCACGCGAGCGGATGGCCCGAATAGGTGTACCCGTGGAAGAACTCTATGCCCGCCGGCCCCGCCATGAACGCCTCGTGCACGTCGTTGCTCGCCACCACCGCGCCCATCGGCACGGTCGCGTTCGTAATTCCCTTCGCCAGCGTCAGCATGTCCGGCACCACGCCGAACCGGTCGATCGCGAAGGGCGAGCCAAGCCGCCCAAACCCGCTGATCACCTCATCGAAAATCAGCAATATGCCATATTTCGTGCAGATCGCGCGCAGCTTCTCCAAATACCCCACCGGCGGCACCAGCACGCCGGTGGATCCCGCCAGTGGCTCCACGATCACCGCGGCAATCGTGGACGGATCATGCAGCGCCACAATCTTTTCCAACTGGTCCGCCAGCTCCGCGCCATGCAGCGGCTGCCCGCGGGAATGCGCATTGCGCGCCGGATCATGCGTATGCGGCAGATGGTCCACGCCGCCCAGCATGGTCCCGAAATGCCGCCGGTTCGGCCCTATGCCCCCCACGGATATTCCGCCGAACCCCACCCCGTGATACCCGCGCTCCCGCCCGATCAGGCGCGTCCGCGCGCCCTCGCCGCGCATCCGGTGATACGCCAGCGCAATCTTCAGCGCCGTATCCACGGCCTCTGATCCGGAATTGACATAAAACACATGGTCCAGCCCGTCCGGCAGCATCGCGGACAGCCGCGCCGCCGCCTCAAACGCCAGCGGATGCCCCATTTGAAACGCCGGGGAAAAATCCATCGTCGCCGCCTGGTGCTGGATCGCCTCGGTAATCCGCGGCCGGCAATGCCCGGCGTTCACACACCACAGCCCCGCCGCCCCATCCAGCACCTGCCGGCCGTCGTGGCTGGTGTAGTGCATGTCCTTGGCGGCAACCAGCAGGCGCGGCGCCGTCTTGAACTGCCGGTTCGCCGTGAACGGCATCCAGAAGGCATCCAGGCTGTTGGTAACCACCTGCGCGTCCATGCGAACTCACTCCAGCACGCCCGGATCGTCCGGGCACGGCGGCGTAATCATCGTCCCGCGCGCCCGAATCGTCCAGCACCGCGTCCGCACGCAAACGCAACCCGCCCGCCCGCGTTGTGCCCGTCACTCAATCCAAACCAAAGGGGCGACCATGTCCGATAATCCACTCGACGACACCGATGAAGCCCGGCAGCAGCGCATCCGCGAACGCGCCTATCACCTCTGGGAAGCCGATGGCTCCCCCCACGGCCGGCACGACGAATACTGGGAGCGTGCCCGCGAACTCATCGGCATGGAGGAGAGCGCCGGTGCGGGCCAAATCCCAGTGCGGCCGCCCATTGTCGAAGAAGCCTTCATTCAGGAAAATCTGGGTGAATTTCCGGACCGCCTGAGTGACCAGGGTAGTCATGCGGCCACGCCGTCGCGGGAGAACTTGAAGGAAGAGTAAGGCAAGAGTTCTTTTTTGAAAAAAAGAACCAAAAAACTTTTGTCGGTGCTTCGCGGACTCACCAGAGAAAAGTTTCAGCTTCTTTTTTTCCAAAAAGAAGGCCTTTCTTTACTTCGGTACCACCCCGCTCGGTGGCTTTACCACCGGGGTCGGTAGCTTCGCCGTCGGCTTGGGCGTCACCCGCATCTTCGGATCAACGTTCACCGGCGGCTTCACCACCATCGGCGAGGCCTGGCCATGTGCCACTCCCGCCACCATGCAGAACGCCATGACCCATCGCATCAGCGACCTGCCTGCAACGCGTGAATGCTGAACAGTCCCGCCGCGTCCGTCCAAACCCGTCTTGCGCGCCAGCCTGCACCCTCCGCCAGCGCCGCAAATCCGGCCAGGCTGTGCTTGTAGCTGTTCTCGGTATGGATCGTCTCGCCGGACTCAAATCGGATTGCGCTGCCCGCCACCCGCGCCACCTGTGCCTGCTGGCTCACCAGATGCATCTCGATCCTGCTTTCGCGCTCGTTCCAAACCGCCTTGTGCCTGAACGCCCCCACATCGAAGTCCGCACCAAGCTCCCGGTTCAGCCGCGTCAGCAGGTTCAGGTTAAAACGCGCCGTCACCCCCGCCGCATCGTCATAGGCCGGCACCAGCACGCCAGGATCCTTTCGCAAATCCACCCCCACCACCAGCCACGCCTCTTTCCCCAGCGTCGCCGCCACCTGCCGCAAAAACGCCCCCGCCTCTTCCGGATCCAGATTCCCGATCGTGGACCCCGGAAAAAACCCGAACCTTGCCATCCCGCCCACGCTCTCCGGCAGCGCGATCGGCCTCAGGAAATCCCCACAATACGGAAACACCCGCAGTTCCGGCCGGCTCGCCCGCAGCCGCCGCGCCATCGCCTCCAGCGCCCCACCCGCCACATCAATCGGTAAATATGCGCCGAAGCGGCCAGGCACGGCATCCATCAGCACCGCCGCCTTGCCCTCGTCGCTCGCGCCATACTCCACTAGCACGCTGTCAGGTTCGGCCAGCGCGGCAATCTCCGGCGCCACGCGCGCCAGCAGCGCCCGCTCCGTCCGCGTCACGTAATATTCAGGCAGCCGGGTGATCTGCTCGAACAGCTCAACTCCCGCCGCGTCGTAAAGCAGGAACGGCGGCAGCGTTTTTGGTGATGCCGTCAGGCCGGATAAAGCGGCATCAGCGGTCTCGGCAAGTAACGCGTCTAGCATTTGAAATATCCTAAGGAAGAAAGCAGTTCTTTTTTGAAAAAAAGAACCAAAAAACTTTTATCAATT
>CAZZYR010000224.1:0-4839 GCA_964658235.1 uncultured Acetobacteraceae bacterium
GGATATAGGGCCTTGGCCAGTCGCCTGGAACCCCGCGAGATCAGCCGCTCATCCCGATTGCCGCGCAAGGAACGGAGCGCCGCGCACGATGTCGCGGCACATATTCCGGCTTCAAACTTGATGGGTCATCTCGCCATGTCTTTCCGCATCACCGGCCTTGATCCCGCGCCATTCCGTCATCTCTACGGCCAGCCGGACGCAGTCCTCGCAAAGCATGGCGTACGACGCTGCGTGGCCGATACCGCGCCAGGCTTCCCGGACCGCGTCGAGCTGCGTGACGCGGCAATCGGGCAAACCCTGCTTCTGCTTAACTACACCCACCAGCCCGCGGCGAACGCCTATCGTGCCAGCCACGCGATCTTCGTGCGTGAAGGTGCCGAGCTCGCCTATGATGCGGTCGACAAGATCCCGCCGCCGCTGCGCGTCCGGCAAATCTCGCTGCGTGCCTTCGATGCCGGACATGACATGATTGATGCTGAACTCATCGATGGCGGTCTGCTTGACAGCGTCATCAGGCGACTGCTCAGCAACCTGGCCGTCGCCTATCTGCACGCGCATTACGCAAAACGCGGTTGTTACGCGGCCAGGATTGAACGCGCGTAAACCGCGCAGCTCGCGCGGCTTTTACCGCGCGAGCGTTACCCCAGCCGCGGCTGTCCGTTGGACGCGCTCACCCCGCCATCAACCGGCAAATTCACGCCATTGACGAATCGTGCATCGTGGCCCGCCAGGAACGCGATCACGTCCGCCACTTCGGCCGGTTCCGCGGCGCGGCCCATCGGGATGCGGTCCTTGAACTTGGCCATCATCTCGGGATTGCCCGTCAGCGCTGCGGACATGTCCGTGGCGGTCAGGCTGGGATTAACTGCGTTCACGCGCACGCCCTGGCCGCCATACTCAAGCGCCAGCGCCCGGGTCAGATTGGAGACAGCACCTTTGGACGCGTTGTAGAAGCTCAGCCCCCAATCGCCGCCGATGCCGGACACGGAGGAGACGTTCACCACGTTGCCGCCACTTTCCAGCAAATGCGGCATAGCCGCCTGCGTGCAATGGATCACGCCCGCCACGTTGGTGGCCAACACGCGCTGCCAATCCGCTTCCGCCGTGTCCAGGAAGGCGCCGAACGTGGCCGTGCCTGCGTTATTGACCAGCACATCCAGCCGTCCGAAGCGGGCAACCGCCGCGTCGATCAGCGCAATGCATGCAGCGCGGTCCGTCACGTCCGTCTGCTGCGCGAACACCCGCCGCGGCGGCAGATCCGCCATCACGTTGTCCAGCTTGTCCACGCGCCGCCCCGCCAGCACCACCCCCGCCCCATCATTCACAAAGCGCCTGACCGTCGCCGCCCCAATCCCCGTCCCGGCGCCGGTCACAATCACAACCTTGCCGCTAAAATCAGCCATACGTGCCTGGTCCCATTCGCAAAAGTTTTTTGGTTCTTTTTTTCAAAAAAGAACTGCTTTCTTACCTCGGTCGGACGCCGAGTATGTGCGCAATAGCATACGTCAAATCCGCTCTGTTCAGCGTATAGAAATGAAACTCATCCACCCCATTGGCCTGCAGCACCCGCACCTGCTCCGCCGCCACCACCGCCGCCACAATGCGCCGCGTCTCTGGATCGTCCTCCGTCCCCTCAAACAGCCGCGCCATCCAATCCGGAACTGAGGCGCCGCAGGCAGCGGAGAATTTCTGCGCCTGGGCGAAATTGGAAACCGGCATGATCCCGGGCACGATGGGCGCGGTGATCCCGGCGGCCAGGCACCGGTCCAGGAAGCGCAGGAACACATCCGCATCGAAGAAATACTGCGTGATGGCGCGCGCCGCGCCGGCATCCAGCTTGCGCTTGAGGTTGTCCAGGTCAGCGCCGGCGCTGGCGGCGGCGGGGTGCATCTCCGGATAGGCGGCCACCGTGATCTCAAAATCGGCCACGCGCTTCAGCCCGGCCACCAGGTCGTTGGCGTATTCGTAGCCGTCCGCATGCGGTGCATAGGCGGTGCCTTCCGGCGCATCGCCCCGCAGCGCCACAATATGGCGCACGCCGGCGGCCCAGTAAGCTCGCGCCACGTCATCCACCTCGCCACGCGCCGCGCCGACGCAGGTCAGGTGCGCGGCCGGCGTCAGGCTCGTCTCCCGCACAATCCGCTCCACGGTGGCATGGGTTCGGGCCTGGGTGGAGCCGCCCGCGCCATAGGTGACGCTGACAAAGCGGGGGTTAAGCGCTTCCAGCCGCCGGATGCAGGCCCAGAGTTGGGTCTCCAGCGCTTCGGTGCGCGGCGGGAAGAACTCGAAGCTGAGCGCAGGGGCCGCGTCCTGCGCGCCGCGGGCGGGCAAGCGGGAAAAGCGCGGGCCGGTCAGCCAGCGTTCAAGCGTGGCGTGTCCGTCGCCGGGGGCGTGGTCAGGCTGGGGCAGGTCCATGGGTGGTTCATGAAGCCTCCGTTGGCCGCCCTGCAAGCCCCCTGGTCAAACGAACTTCACGTTCTCGGCAACCTTGTATGTTGCGCCCGCGTTGTCTCGCCCACGCCAGATGCTACATGTGTTCCATCAGCAGTCCGGGTATGAGCGCACACCCGACCTGCGGCCACTCGCTTCAAGTTGTTCGCGCCGGGGATGCCGTCATGTCAAACGTCCGAATGCCGACCCTTCTTGCGGCAGTGCTGGCGCTATCCGCTTGCGCTACGCGGCCCCCAGCCTCGGACCAGGCGGCCACCCAGGAGTTCGAGCAGACCAACGATCCGCTGGAGCCGACCAACCGCTTCTTCTACGACGTCAATGACAAGATCGACCGCTATTCCCTCAAGCCGCTGGCCGAGGGCTATGTGGCGGTTGTGCCCTCGCCCGTCCGCACTGGGCTGCACAATGTGCTGGCAAACCTGTCCAGTCCCGTCCTGTTCACCGATGACGTCAGCCAGGGCAATCCGCGCCGTGCCAGCGGCACCCTATGGCGCTTCGTGGTGAACTCGACTGTGGGTGTGGGCGGCGTGTTCGACGTCGCCGCTAGCCTGGGCCTGCCGGCGCATGACACCAACTTTGGCGTGACGCTGGCGCTGTGGGGCGTGCCGGCGGGTCCATATCTCTATTTGCCGGTCGTCGGGCCCAGTAGCACCCGCGGCGCGTTGGGTTTTGCCGCGGACTCCGCGATTGACCCCTTCAACTACGTGCCACACGGCTACGGCCTCCTGACGCTGAACTGGGCCAAGCTCGGGCTCGGCGCGCTGGATGCACGGTCCCGCTATGCATCGGACCTGGATCACGTGAAGGCCGGCGCGCTGGATCCCTACGCCACGTTCCGCAGTCTCTACCGCCAGAACACCGAGTCCCAGGTGGAGGCGGCCAGGAAGGACTCGCTGCCAATCACCGCACCCTCGTCCGTGCCGCCGCCTCCACCCAGCCCGGCGGCACTCCCCAATACCGGCGCGCAATAATGCCCGTTCAGCCACTCGGAGCCTGCTCTATGCCCAAGACGACACGCCGCCATTTTCTGATTCTTAGCGCCGCAGCGTCGCTCCTGTTTGTGGCCGGCGCGGCGACGCCGGCCTTCGCCCAGGCGAGTGGCGCGTCCACCTTCGTGCGCAGCTTCGCGGACCAGCTCGTCGGCATCGTCAACGGCCCGCAGCCGGCGGCACAGAAGAAGGCGGCACTCGGCCCGGTCATCGATAGAAACGTGGACGTCAACCGTATCGCGCGCTTCTGCCTCGGCCGTTTCTGGGCCACCGCCACGCCGGCGCAGCAGTCGCAATATGCTACCATCTTCCATCAGGTGTTGCTGAACAACATCAGCGGGCATCTGGGCGAATATACCGGCGTCAGCTACGTGATGCATGGTGAAAGTCCGCAGGGTGACAACACCCTGGTGGGCACCACCATCACACGGCCCAACGCGCCCACGGCAAATGTGCAATGGGTGGTGGAGAATGCCGGCGGCGGCCTGAAAGTGGTCGATGTGGTGGCCGAAGGGACCAGCCTGCGCCTGACCCAGCGGAGCGATTACGCGAGCTTCCTCAGCCGCCACAACAACGATATCGGTGCGTTGCTGAAAGCGCTTCAGGCGCAACTGGACAACGCCGGCTGACAGACCAGGAGATCGCCGCGGCGTTGCTCGGCGCCCGCGCCGGGCAGCTTCTGCGCGCCGGCTTGGACCTCGCGGACCAGGCCCAGGCGTATCGCGTTCAGGCGCTGGTCATGCGGCAGTTGGGCGCCATTGGCGGCTGGAAGGTCGGAGCGCCGTCACCGGACGGGCCGATCAGCTGCGCGCCCCTGCCCGCCTCCTTCCTGTTCGATGCGCCACATGTGTTACACGCTGCCGCTTTCCCGCAGCGCGAGGTAGAGTCCGAAATCTGTTTCCGCCTTTGCGTGGACCTGCCACCACGCCCAGCGGCGTATGGTCGTGCCGAGGTCTTGGCGGCCATCGGCAGCTGCCACACCGGGATCGAGGTGCTGCAATCCCGCTTCGCCGACCCCGATTCGGCTGGCGCGCTATCGATCTTGGCGGACTTCATCCAGACCGGCGCCTACGTCACCGGCGCGGCGATTCCCGGCTGGCACAACATCGATTTCGCGGCGCTTCCGGTCACGCAAACGATCGACGGTGCGGATGCGAAGCACGCCGTGGGCAACCCAGCCGGGGATATGATCCGGCTGATGATCTGGCTGGCGAACGAGGGCGCGGTTTGGGCGGGCGGACTGCGCGCGGGGCAGGTGGTGACGTGCGGATCTTGGACCGGGAAGACGAAAGCGTTGAGCGAAGTCTGCACGGTTTTTGGGGGGACGGAGCCGGTCGTTGTGCAGTTTAGATAAGGAAGAGTTCTTTTTTGAAAAAAAGAACCAAAAAACTTTTCTCAG
>CAZZYR010000225.1:0-4834 GCA_964658235.1 uncultured Acetobacteraceae bacterium
TGTGCGCCCGCGGCGCGCGGCCGCCTCCCTGGCGGTGGCGATCTTGGCGGCCACGTCCGCGGGCGGCTCGCCCCAGGTAAGATAAACGTCGCATTGCTCGGCGGCGACATCGATGCCGGCCGGTGACGAACCGCCGAACCACAGCGGCGGATACGGCGCCTGCACCGGTGGAAAGGCAATGCGCGCATCCTCGACATGGATGTGCTTGCCTTCGAAGTTGACAGACTCGCCGGACATCACCCGGCGCCACACCTGGAGGAACTCGTCGGTCAGCACGTAGCGCTCGTCATGCGACAGCCACTGGCCGTCACCCTTGAGCTCCACCGGATCGCCACCGGTGACCACGTTGATCAGCAGGCGGCCATCCGTGGCACGGTCCAGGGCGGCCGCCATGCGCGCGCCGAGGACGGGTGACATGATGCCAGGGCGCAGCGCGATCAGGAAACGCAGCTGTTTGGTGAACGGCGCGATGGCCGAGCCCGTCACCCAGCTATCCTCGCAGGAGCGGCCGGTGGGGAGCAGCATGCCGTAATAGCCGAGCTGATCGGCGGCCTGCGCCACCTGTCGCATGTAGTCGAAGGTGAGCGCGCGGCCGCCGGTGGCCGAAGCCAGATAGCGGCCATCGCCGTGGGTGGGCAGGAACCAGAGGAGCTGCATGTCGAAATCCAGTCTTCAGAAGGCCGTGTTCAGCTCGGCATCTTTAACGTTCACGTGCGCGGGGATCAGGTGCAGCCCGACGAACGTGTCGGCGATGTCCTGCTGGCTCGCAATTATCGCGGGCGTGATCGGCTGCACGCCGAAGCCGAGGCCCGCCACGGCCCGGTCAACGGCCACCGGGTCCATGCCCATGGCCGGCGCCAGAAGGTGGGAGACCTCGCTGCGATGGGCAGCGCCATAGGCTTCGGTCTGCCGCAGATCGCTCATCAACGCCTGCAGGATATCCGGATTGCTGGTGGCGAAGTTGCGCGTTGCGAGAAAGAATTGACGGTTTTCGTCGATGACGCGGCCGTCAGGCGCCACGCCATCGGAGACCACGCGGGTCTTCTGGGCCGTCTCCTCGGCGGACAAATACGGGTCCCAGATGGCCCATGCATCCACGCTGCCGTTCTCGAACGCCGGCCGCGCATCCGACGGCTTCAGGAAAACCGACTGCACGTCCGCGGGCTTCAGGCCGCCGGCCGCCAGCACACGCACCAGCAGGTTATGGACGTTGGAGCCCTTGTTCAACGCGATCTTCTTGCCACGCAGGTCGGCGATCGTGTGGATGGGTGAGCCCTCCGGCACGATCACCGCTTCGCCATGCGGCGTGGCAGGTTCCACGCCGATATAGACGAGCGGCACGCCGGCGGCTTGTGCGAAAATGGGTGGCGCGTCGCCTGTTGTGCCGAAATCCACGCTCTCGGCGCCCATCGCCTCCAGCAGCGCTGGGCCCCCCAGGAATTCGGTCCATGTTACATGCACGTGCAGCGCGGCCAGGCGTTTCTCCAGCGTGCCTCGCGCCTTCTCGAACACCAGGGTGCCATATTTCTGGTAGCCGATGCGGATTGTGCGCTCCTGGGCGTAGGCCGTATGGCCGAAGCAGGCGACGAGCAGCGCCAGTCCGAGAGATCGCGCGTATTTCAAGCCAGCCTCCTGCGGAGAGGGCTTCACATAGCATAGTGCAAGACTATGATACAACCGGGCAACGCAGGTTTCCCCTGGGGTGGGCGCGTTGACCGGCCGTCAGCTTGGCGGTACGCGGCGGCGGGATGGATGACGCTCAATGCCTTGTCGCCGGCGGCTCGAACCGCCTGACCGACGTCATCACGGGTTTGCTGTCCAAAACGCCACCGGCCTGCATCAGCCTGGTGAATGCCGATTCGCCCTTGCATGTGCCGACCATCATAGCGCGATGCCGCGCCTTTGCGGGGCGGCGGGTGGCGGGTGAGGACTCGCTGATCGTGACCATCCTGCCGGCCATCCCCCTGGGGCTAGAATCGGGCGAGCAACTCCAGGCTGTGGCTGCTTTGTGGGCGTTCACGCGCGCAGCCGCGCTGGACTGGGCGAAATCTGGCATCCGGGTGAATGCCATCGGATTGGGAGCGAGCCCCGCGGGACCTTTCGAACCACAGGAGCAATCTGGCCGTGCCGCTTTCGCGGCTTCTGCAGTCCCCGCCACGGCCGAAGATGTCGTACATACTGTTCAGGCGATGGCGGCGTGGCGGTCGATGACCGGACAAATCATCCGCCTCGGTGTATAGGCCCCTAATGGATGCTTTCCGCCCCGCCAGCGCCGCCGCGCGTCTTCGCCACGTGTTCCTGAGGGACATGGTCCTATTGGCCAGCGTGGGTGTGCACGGGTTCGAGCACGAGGCGCGCCAGAGGGTCCGGATCAATATCGACCTGGCCGTAACCGATGACGGCGCCGCGCAGCTATCCCGGGCCGCACCAGCCAAGGATGATCTGTCGCGCGTCGTGGATTATGAGGCCGTGGCGGACCGGGTCCGAGGGATCGTCAGTGCGGGACACGTTCGGCTGGTTGAAACCCTCGCCGAACGCCTTGCAGAGGCATGCCTCGAAGACGCACGCATTCGCGCGGTGCACGTCCGGGTTGAAAAACTTGACATTTTCGCGGATACTGCGTCGGTTGGTGTGGAGATCGAACGACGCGCCGCGGACTTCGGCGGCATTTAATCCCCTAGATCGCTTGACAGCCAATATTTCCAATTGGATACGGTTTTGCGTCGATTTCGTGACACTGCAATCGGATGGAAGCCAGTAAAGTCAAGCACTCTTTCAATGTAAGGTGCGCAAGACGGGCGCGGCGTCATGGAACGGCAACAGCTTCCGCCATCCCCGACGCCAAACAGCCCACAGCTTTATCCACAGGGTTTGCGTGGATTGCGTATAGGGACGGTCCAACCAATCTCCGTGCCTAATGTCTGACCAGATGATGCCTGAACAACCGCCACCCGCCTTGGCGCCGGCCGGTCTTGCGCCACCGCGGCGGGGCGTCGCGGTGATCGAGGCGGTGCTGGCAACGCTGCCGCTGTCGCCCGGCGTTTATCGGATGCTGGATGCCAAGGGCGAGGCGCTCTACGTGGGCAAGGCGCGCTCCCTGAAAAAGCGCGTGGCCAATTACTGCCAGCCGCAGCGGCTGGAAGAGCGGCTGCGGCGGATGGTGATGGACACCGCGTCCATGGAAATCGTCACCACGCATACCGAGGCCGAGGCGCTTCTGCTGGAAGCCAACCTCATCAAGCGGCTGAAGCCGCGCTACAATATCGTGCTGCGGGACGACAAATCCTATCCGTGGCTGATGCTGGCCGAGGACCATGCCTTTCCGCAGGTGACCAAGCATCGCGGCACACAGTCCCGCCCCGGCAGCTATTGGGGCCCCTTCGCCAGCGCCTGGGCGGTGAACCAAACGGTCAACGCCATGCAGCGGCTGTTCCTGCTGCGGTCATGCGCGGATACGGTGTTCTCATCGCGGTCCCGGCCGTGTCTGCTGTACCAGATCAAGCGCTGCTCCGCACCGTGCGTTGGGCGGATTTCGGCGGAGGACTATGCCGGCCTGGTGGCGCAGGCAAAGGCGTTTTTGTCCGGCAAGGTGGCAACCTTGCAACGCGAGCTTTCGGCCGAGATGGAAACGGCCAGCGAGCGGCTCGAGTTCGAGCGGGCCGCCGCGGTGCGGGACCGGATACGCGCGCTGACTCATGTGCAGGGGTCCGGCGTGATCAATCCGGCCAGCCTGACGGATGCCGATATCGTGGCGCTGTGGCAGATCGCGGGACAGTCCTGTGTCCAAGTGTTCTTCATCCGCGGCGGCCGCAATAACGGCAACCGCGCGCACTTCCCCACCACGGTCAAAACCGATGAGCCGGGCGAGATCCTGTCCGCCTTCATCGCGCAGTTCTATGATGACAAGCCGCCACCGGCGCTGATTCTGGCCAACCACGATCTGCCTGAGGGTGACCTGATTGCCGATGCGCTGAGCCTGAAGGCGAGCCGGCGGGTGGAGATTGCCATTCCCAAGCGCGGGGAGAAGCGGCTGGTGGTGGAACATGCGGAGACTAATGCACGGGAAGCGCTGGAGCGCCGGCTGGCGGAGAGTGCCGGCCAGGCGAAGCTGCTGGACGGAGTGGCCGCGCTGTTCAATCTGGCGGCGCCGCCGGAGCGGATCGAGACGTATGACAACAGCCACATCATGGGGCAGGCGGCCTATGGCGTCATGGTCGTGGCCGGGCCTGAAGGTTTTCGGAAGAACGCGTATCGCAAATACAGCATCCGCAGCGCGATTTCTCCGGGCGACGATTTCGGCATGATGCGAGAGGTGCTGGAGCGGCGGTTCGCGCGCGCGCTGAAGGAGCAGGAGGAGGGCGCACCGGCGGCCGATTGGCCGGATGTGGTTCTGATCGACGGTGGCGCCGGCCAGTATTCCGCGGCGCGCGCGGTGCTGGATGATCTTGGCGTGACAGATGTGACGCTGATCGCCATCGCCAAAGGTCCGGACCGGGATGCCGGGCGGGAATGGTTCTTCTCCGCGGACAAGCCGCCGTTCCAGCTGCCGCCGCGCGATCCGGTATTATATTACCTGCAACGTTTGCGCGACGAGGCGCATCGCTTCGCCATCACCACGCACCGCGCCGGACGGTCGAAGGCGCTGGTGACAAGCGAGCTGGACGAGGTGCCGGGGATCGGGGCTGCGCGGAAGCGGGCGCTGCTCAATCATTTTGGGAGCGCGCGCGGGGTGAAGCAGGCGGGGTTGGAGGATTTGCAGGCGGCACCTGGGATTAATGCGGCGACGGCGCGGAAAGTGTATGAGTATTTTCATACGAAGTAAGGCCTTCTTTTT